>DAOVHN010000577.1 GCA_030671915.1 Pseudomonadota bacterium | reverse complement strand
GATGGAAATCGCGGTCAGCGAACTCAAGGTGGGTGAGCACAGGCATTTCACCGGCATCGTGCGTGACATTACCGTGCAGCAGGAAGCCGAGCGGGCGCTGCGCGAAAGCGAGGAACGATATGCGCTGGCGGCCAAGGGCGCCAACGACGGGCTGTGGGACTGGGACCTGGAGACCAACAGCATCTATTATTCGCCGCGCTGGAAGGCCATGCTGGGTTACGGGGAAGACGAGATCGGCTCCTCGCCCGACGAGTGGGTCAACCGCATCCATCGCGACGACGTCGACCGGTTCATGGACGAGTTGAAGGCGCATCTCGACGGGCGCACGGCGACCTTGCGTTGCGAATACCGAATTCGGCGCAAGAGCGGTGAAATTCTGCGCATGGTGGCGCGCGGCGTGGCGGTACGCGGCGAAGACGGCAACGCCTATCGCATGGCCGGTTCGCAATCCGATATCACCGACCGCCGGCGCGCCGAGGAACGCCTGATCCACGACGCGCTGCATGATGCGTTGACCGGGCTGGCCAACCGCACGCTTCTGACCGACCGCCTGGGCCAGGCGCTGGCGCGGCTGAAGCGCAATCCGGACATTGGGTTCGCGCTGGCGTCGCTCAATCTCGACCGGTTTCGCGTGATCAACGAGAGCCTGGGCCACGCGGCCGGCGACGATCTGCTGCTGGCGGTGTCGCGCAGGCTGGAGAACCAGTTGCAGCCTGGCGATACGGTTGCCCGCCTCGGCGCCGACAATTTTGCGCTTCTGATGGAGGAAGCCGGCGACGAATCGGCCGTGCGCAAGCGCGCAAACAGCATCCGGCAGGCCGTCGGCCAACCTTATCGACTTGGCGGGCGCGAGGTCTTCAGTTCGGCCAGCATCGGCATCGTAATGGGGTCGCCGGATCACCAGTCGGCCAACGACATTCTGCGCAACGCGGAACTGGCGCTGTCCAGCGCCAAGAAGGACGGCAAGGGGAAGACCGAAACCTATCGCGAGACCCTGCATCACGAAGCGGTCGGTCTGATGGAAACCGAGACCGACCTGCGCAAGGCGATCGAAAAGAACCGCGTGGTCGCCTTCTATCAGCCCATTATCGCACTGGATACCGGCCTCATCGCAGGTTTCGAGGCGCTGGCCAGGATCGACCATCCCGACCGCGGCATCGTGCCGCCGTCCGACTTCATCGGCATCGCCGAGGAAACCGGCCTCATCGTGCCGTTATGCGAGCAGATCATGTCACAGGCCTGCAGCCAGACGGCCCGATGGCAACGGGAGTTGGGGCTCGACGAGGGCCTGACCGTCAGCGTCAACCTGTCGGCGCGCAACCTCGCCGATGATGGCCTTATCGATATGCTGCGCCATGTTCTTGCCGACAGCGGCCTCAAGTCGGAAAACCTGCGGCTGGAGCTCACGGAAAGCCTGATCATGGCTAATCCCGAATTGACGGCGCAGACGCTGGCGGAACTGAAAAAATTGAATGTGCGTCTGGCGCTGGACGATTTCGGCACCGGTTATTCCTCGCTCAGTCATTTGCACCGCTTCCCGCTGGACACGTTGAAGATCGATCGCAGCTTTGTCATGCGCATGGTCCGCGAGGCGCGGGACCAGGAACTGGTGCGCATCATCGTTACGCTGGCCCATACGCTGGGCATGGATGTGGTTGCCGAGGGGGTGGAGACGACGGCGCATGCCGACAGCCTGCGCGGCCTGAACTGCGAATACGCCCAGGGCTTCCTGTACGCAGCGCCCCTGCCGGCGGAATCGGCGGGCAAGTTTCTTAAGGATAATCGCAAGATCTGAACGGGCGGGTCAATTCGCCTCTTGTCGAACCGCCGGGGATGGCGTTAGCATTCCCGCCCTGACTGCCGAACAGGGGAGATAAACGATGCTGGTCGGTGTTCCCAAAGAGATCAAGACGCATGAATACCGCGTCGGCATGGTGCCGTCGCGCGTGCGCGAGACCGTTCATCACGGCCATCGGGTTATCGTACAATCGGGCGCGGGCGCGCCGATCGGCTTCGATGACGAGGCATACCGCGCCGCGGGGGCCGGGATCGCCGGGGATGCGGCCGAGGTTTTCGAGCGCGCGGATATGATCGTAAAGGTAAAGGAGCCGCAGCCGGACGAATGCGCCATGTTGCGGCCCGGGCAGATTCTGTTCACCTATCTGCATCTGGCGGCCGACAAGCCGCAAGCGCAAGCGCTGCTGAAATCCGGCTGCACCGCCATTGCCTACGAGACCGTGACCGACCGCCATGGCCACCTGCCGCTGCTAGCGCCGATGAGCGAGGTGGCGGGCCGCATGAGCGCCCAGGTCGGCGCCCATTGCCTGGAAAAGGAACAGGGCGGGTCGGGCGTGCTGCTG
>DAOVHN010000741.1 GCA_030671915.1 Pseudomonadota bacterium | reverse complement strand
CTATCGGGTTTTAGAGGGGAATTCGGCCAGGCATCGAACGACCTCGTCCTTTGAGACGGGCCTCAAGGCCCTCCTCAGGATGAGGCATCAACATCTATTTTCTCCAATAATACAAATATTTACACCCTCATCCTGAGGAGGTTGCGAAGCAACCGTCTCGAAGGACAAGGTCGCTCGGTGTCTCAAACGGTGTTCCGCCTTAAAGCGATAAAATGATCTCCTCGCTCTCGAGGAACCAGTATTCGTCGCAATTCTCGCCCTCGCCACCGCGATCCACCACCACGAAATCCGACACCGCCTCCAGCGCGATCAGCGGGTGATGCCAAACGCCACGATGGTAGTTCACCCCCTGCCCCGCCCCGGCGATGAAGGCGCGCAAGTCCGACGACTTCGGCGGCTCGCCTGCCGGCGACACCACCACCAACCATAGATGCGGGCCGGTGGGGATGAAGGCCTGGCTGCCCAGCGGGTGGCGCTCCATCATGCGGATGGCAAATGGCAGTTCGCGGGGTTGGCCGCGGAATATGTTGATCAGCGTGCGACCGCCGCTTTCGGCGATATCAACCGCCGCCAGATCGTGAAAACGTTCCGTCGTGCCCTCGTTGATCGGGTAATGTCCGGCACCTTGCGTCTCGATCACATCGCCGAAGGGCGCAAAACCCTCGCGCGTCAAGGGCCGGGGCTTGAGGGTAATCACGCCGGCCGTCCGAACAGGCGCAGCCGGCTGACGCCGCCATCGGGAAAGATATTCAGCCGCAGATGCGAGATCGGCCCCAGCGCACCGATCGCATTGCCGTCGAATTCATGAACCGCATCCGCGCCCAGTTTCTCGCGGCCCAGCAGTTCGTCCCAAAACATTGACTGGGTGATTACCGACTGGTCCGTGCCGTCCTCGACCAGCGCCGCTTGAATGCTGCAGCTTTCCGGGAAATTACCTTTAAAATGGGCGGTATCGACCTCAATTCTCTCGATATTTCCAGGAGTCCCGAGCTGAACGATAATCCAGTCGTTACCCGGCTCGCGCCGCCGCCTTGTTTCCCAGCCGTCGCCCATATCGACGCCGCGTCCCGGCGCCAGCAGCGCCCAGGGGCTGCCGTAATGGGCGTTGTTGTAGGCGACGATTCGCCCACCGTTTTCCAGCGCGGTGAGTTCATGCACCGCTTGTCTATCACGCGCCGACCAGTCGCAATATGGCTCGCCATAGACCCGCAGCCGGGCGATGCCGCCGTCGGGGAACATGTTCACCCGCAGCCAGTTGAACGGCCCGGCCCGCTCCAGCGCCACGAAATGATGGGCGTCGCCATCCAGCGACATCGCCGGCTGCAGCGTCACCCAGGCCGCATCCTCGCCCGGTTCCGCCTCGCTCATGCAGGCCTCGATCGAGGCGGCGGGCGGATAGTTGCCGGTGAAATGGCTGGTGTCGATGTCCAGCCCGTGGATGGTTCCGGGCCAGGCCAGTTTGACGATGCAATGATCGCGCCCGCCATCGCGGCGCCGCCGCGTCTCCCAGCCGTCCATCCATTTGCCGTGATCGTCGTATTTGTCGGCAATGAAGACCGCCGGCGTGTCGTCCAGCATGCGCGCCTTCGGGGCGAAAAATTCGTCGGT
>DAOVHN010000022.1 GCA_030671915.1 Pseudomonadota bacterium | reverse complement strand
TTCAAGTCGATCTTCGCCTGGAACATCTATCTCTATAACGGCTTCATGGTGATAGTCGCGGTCTATCTGTGGTTCCAGATGGAACGCCGCATGCAGCGCTTCGCCACCGCGGCGGGCTGGGTCGCCTTTATCTGGCGGCTGATCCTGACCACCGGCACGGGCTCGATCTTCGGTTTCCTGGTGGCGCGCGAGGCCTATGATGCCGCAGTGATGGCGCCGCTGTTCATCGCCATGTCGTTTTCCTTCGGGCTGGCGATCTTCCTGCTGGTCACGATGGCGTCGTGCGCCTGGACCGGGAGACCGCTGGGCGCACACCTGCTCGGGCGCATGGGAAAGCTGCTGGCGATCTTCATCGCCGCAGTGCTGTATTTCACCGCCACCCAGCATCTGACCAACCTCTACGCCGCCGAACATGCCGGCGTCGAGCGCTTCCTTCTGCTGGACGGTGGCATCTTTACGACACTGTTCTGGTGGGGCCAGGTGATCCTGGGCGGCATCGTCCCGCTGGCCCTGCTGTTCCTGCCCATGACCGCCGGCACGCGCGGCGGTACGATCCTGGCCTCGCTCCTGGTGACCCTGGGCGGGCTGGTGCAGGTCTATGTCATCATCGTCGGCGGGCAGGCCTATCCGCTGGTACTGTTCCCCGGCATGGAGGTCGCCAGCAGCTTCGCGGACGGCGCCGTTGCGCAGTATTCGCCAAGCTGGTACGAGATCGGTCTCGGAATCGGCGGCGCGGCATTCGCCCTGCTTATGGTGGCACTGGCGGTCCGGGTTCTGCCCTTCCTGCCGACAACCCTGGCAGACAGTGCAGTGGACCCCCACCATACGAAGCCGGAGCCGAAAGGCGCGATCCCGGCCGGAGCCTGACATGTTGAGAGACGAGCATCCCTTCGCGCAATATGTCCGCATCCTCGGGCGCGGCAAATCGCTGACCCGTTCGCTGACGATCGAGGAAGCCGAGGCCGCCATGGGCATGATCCTGCGCGGCGAGGCGATGCCCGAACAGCTTGGCGCCTTCCTTATGTTGCTGCGCGTCAAGGAAGAGGACGGGCAGGAAATCGCCGGCTTCGTGCGCGCGGCCCGCAACCTGTTCGCCCTGCCCTCCCCCGCGCCGGAAATCGATATCGACTGGTCGTCCTATGCCGGCAAGCGCAGGCAGCTTCCCTGGTTCCTGCTGGCCGCCCTGCTGCTGGCGCAAAACGGCATGCGCGTCTTCATGCATGGCGCGGAAGGCCATACGCCGGGCCGCCTCTATACCCGCGAAACCCTGGAGGTGCTGGGCATTCCCGTCGCCCACAGTCTGTCGGAATCGGCGGACCATATAAAGGCGCGAAATTTCGCCTACCTGCCGCTGGCGGACCTGAGCCCGCGCCTGCAGGAAATCATCGAGCTGCGGCCGGTCATGGGGCTGCGCTCACCGGTGCACACCATCGCACGGATGCTGAACCCCTTCGGCGCGCCGCTGACAATCCAGGGCATCTTCCATCCCAACTATATGGACATCCACCAGCAGGCGGCGCTGCTGCTGGGCGAGAAGAACATGGTGGTGTTCCGCGGCGAGGGCGGCGAGATCGAGCGGCGCCCCAGCAAACTGACCGAGACGCGCACGGTGAGGGACGGGGTCGCGGGTTCCGAGGACTGGCCGCCCCTGTTGGAGGACGCAGTTCAACCGACCGACCCGGAAATGGATATCACGCGGCTGAAGGCCATCTGGAGCGGCGAGGCGGAGGACGCCTATGCCGAGGCCGCGATCACCGGCACGCTGGCCATCGTATTGAAGAGCTGGCACCGCTACGAGAGCGCCGAAAAGGCGCAAGCCGAGGCCGAAACTCTCTGGCGCAACCGCAACAAGGCGTATCTGGGAATCGCCGCGTAAGGTATATTCATGGCGCATCTGCTGATCGCGGCGACCCATAAATCCTCCGGCAAGACCACATTCACGACCGGCCTTGCCGCCGCGCTGACGCGCCGCGGCATGGCGGTGCAACCTTTCAAGAAGGGCCCGGACTATATCGATCCGATGTGGCTTAGCCGGGCCGCGGGCAAGCCTTGCTGCAATCTGGACTTTCATTGCATGCGGGAAGCGGAGATCATCGCCGCCTTCTGTCGCCGCGATACGGTCGCGGATATTTCCATCGTCGAGACCAACAAGGGCCTGTTCGACGGCGTCGACGTCGAGGGGCGCGACAGCAACGCGGCGCTGGCGGCGCTACTGGGGGCACCGGTCGTCCTCGTCATAGATACGCTGGGCATGACTCGCGGTATCGCGCCCCTGGTGCTGGGCTATATTAATTTCGATCCCGGCGTGCGCATCGCCGGCGTGGTGCTAAACAAAGTCGGCGGCCCACGCCATGAGGGCAAGCTGCGCGCGGCATTGGAATATTACACCGATCTGCCGGTACTGGGCGCGCTCGGCCGCGACCCCGCATTGGAAATCCCAGAACGGCATCTCGGCCTGGTGCCCACCAACGAGGCCGGCGAGGCGGACCGGTCGGTCGATCTGCTTGCCGAGGCGGTGTCCGACAATGTCGACCTCGACCGCATCGTGGAGATCGCCCGCAACGCCGACGGTCCTTGCGCCGTGCTCGCCGCTATTCCGGACTCCGCGCCGCGATCGAAAGACATCCGCATCGGCGTCGCCCGCGACGCGGCCTTCGGCTTCTACTACCCCGACGACCTGGAGGCGCTGGAATCGGCGGGCGCAGAAGTCGTACCGTTCGACTGCCTGGAAGACGCCGCGCTGCCGGATGTGGACGGGCTGTTCATCGGCGGTGGCTTCCCGGAAACCCAGATGGCGGCCCTTGAGGCCAATCAGACCATGCTGGCCAGCATGCGCTCGGCAATCGAAGGCGGGATACCCACCTACGCCGAATGCGGCGGACTGATGTATCTGTCGCGCAGCCTGACCTGGCGGGGGGAGACGCGCGAGATGGTCGGCGTCATCCCCGGCGACGCGGTCATGCATCCGCGCCCGCAGGGCCGCGGCTATGTGGTGCTGGAGGAGACCGGCGCCGGCCCCTGGCCGCTGCCGCCGTCCAGGACCGGCGTACCGGCCCGCATACCGGTCCACGAATTCCATTACGCCTCACTGGAAAACCTGCGGGACGATGTGACCTACGCCTGGCGTGTGGTGCGTGGCCATGGCATCGACGGACAACATGACGGCATTGTCCAGGGCAACCTGCTGGCAGGCTTCAGCCATTTGCGCGACGTCGAGGGACACCGCTGGGCAGGACGGTTTGTAGCGTTCGTGCGGGCCTGCCGAAAAGGCAAGGGCCGCACAGCCGCCAAGAGCCCCGTTGCGGTTCGATAATCCACCCTGACCTGCTGCTTTCGACAAATAGATTCCGTAGGAAAAGCCCCTTATGCTATGCGGTTTTCTGGATTTATCGAAAATTTTTCGGTTTTTTTTGGATAATACGGAATAAACGCCCTACAGGTTCGTTGTTCTCCTAATTAACGTTTCATTAACTTTTCAGGCTCGGGAAAACAGGATCCAGCCAGGAAGGTGAAACAAGGGGACGAACAATGACTGCGATAACGAACTCGGACCGGAAAGCACAACGGACCTCGGCGACTCGCGCCAGCGGCAAGATCGCGGCGCTGAGCATAGCCGCGGCGGCGATTTTCATTCTTTCATTGGCGGCGCCGATCACCTTCGACCTCGATACCGGCCTTGCGTCGAACAGCGCCTATGCCGGCAAGGGTGGAAACGGCGGTGGAAACGGCGGTGGAAACGGCGGTGGAAACGGCGGTGGAAACGGCGGTGGAAACGGTAACGGTAATGGCAAGGGCAAGGGCCACAACAAGGCCGGCAATGAAGTCGATGTTGCGTTTGCAGAGCCCGGTGGCGACCGCTTGCTGATTCTGCTGCCGCCGAAAGAAGAGATCACCATGGCGCTTTTCACGACGCGGATCAGCAAGCGCTATCCGGCCGACGAAATCACCAGCCTCGACAACCCGCACCAGGCAGTGTCCTTCTTCAGCGAGCTCAAGGATATGTCCGGCAAGGAAATTACCCATATGTGGTATTACGGCGACGAGCTGAAGTTCAAGGCCAGCTTCAAGATCCGGGCCAGCCGCTGGCGGATCTGGTCGACCCAGCTGCTTCCCGACGACATGCCGGGCGAGTGGAAGGTCGAGGTCGTCGACGGGGAAGGCGAAGTTCTGCAGGTCCGCACGCTGAACTACGCCCCCGAAGGCATCGAGTTCCTGGCAACGAGTTGAGATACAGGATGGCCGATTCAGCCCCCGGCCAATCCTAAACTTGGTGCGCCGTTCGGAATGCCGGACTGGCGCGCTTTTTTTGGTTAACAGGGAATAAATGCCGCGTTGAGCCGTTGTATGGACAGTTAAGAGATTATTAACGTTTCCGGGCTTGAGTGTGGGCCAAGCACCGGAAACCTTCTACCAGGGGATGAGAAATGTGTAGCAGGACAAAGATCGACCGAAGAGCGAAAAAGGTTACGGCCAGTCGCGGCATCAGTGTGGCGGCGGCGATTTTTGGTGCGGCGGTGGTCTTCGTTTTGTCGCTGGCGGCGCCCGTTACTGTTGACACCGATAGCGGCATGTTCACGTCGAAAATCGCTAACGCCAAGAATAACGGCGGCAACGGTGGTGGAAACGGTGGCGGAAACGGCGGTGGAAACGGCGGTGGAAACGGCGGTGGAAACGCTGGCGGAAACGGTAAGGGCAAGGGCAAGGGCAACAACGCTGCTGCCGCGGATCCAGACGGTGACAGAAAGCTTTTGCTGCCGCTGGTTCCGGAACCGGCCGTCACGATGGCGCAGTTTACGACAAAAATCTCCAAACGCTATCCCGCCGACAAAATCATCAATCTGGAAAATCCTCACCAGGCAATCTCGTTCTTCAGCGAGTTACAGGACATGTCGGGCCAGAAGATTACGCATCGCTGGATCCATGGCGGCGAGCTGGCGTTCAAGGCCTCGTTTAAAGTGCGGGCCGATCATTGGCGCATCTGGTCGACCCAGTTGCTTCCCGAAGATATGCCGGGCGAGTGGAAGGTCGAAATCGTAAATGAGCAAGACGAGGTTCTGGAAGTTCGCACGCTGAATTTCGCTCCGAAAGACGCCGTGCTGGCAGAGAACTAATTGACGGGACGGCCGATTTCAGCCCCCGGCCGACCCTCTACTGGGCGCGCCGTGCGGAACTTCCGCACCGGCGCGCCTTTTTTTCCAGTGTTGTTGTCGAGTGAGCGCCCGCCCATATTTCTCCGGCGGTTCAAGGCGGAGCATCGTCGACGCTTCTCAATTTTCTGTTGCCCAGGCCCCGGGTCCTGTAAAACCTGAACGGTATTTGGCTTCCGGTGACGAGGGCAATGCGCGACAGACATCTTGCAATTCTGATCCTCCAGTTGCTGTGTGGCGCTGCCGTAATCGTGTTTTCCCCGGCTGGACTGGCCCTGGCGCAGAGCGATCCGGAGCCCGCCGACCTTTCAGTTTTTCATTTCGTCGCCTTCGGCGACATGCCCTACCGAGCACCCGCCGATTTCGAACGGCTGGAAAATCTCATAGCCGGGGTTAACGATGACAAACCCGCGTTCACCGTCCATGTCGGCGACGTAAAGAGCGGGTTGTCGAACTGTTCCACCGACTATTTTCTCACCATCAGAAGCTATTTCGACAGCTTCGACGGCCCCCTGATTTATACGCCCGGCGATAACGACTGGGCCGATTGCGACAGGGTTCTGGCCGGCGGCTACGATACGCGAGAAAGACTGGGCGAGTTGCGGCGGATCTTTTTCAACACCCCCCTCAGTATGGGCCGCGTCCCGGTCCCCGTTACGCGCCAGGCGGACGGTGCCAACCACCCCGACATGGCAGAAAACGCCAGCTGGTTGCATGGCGGGGTGACCTTCGCGACAGTCCATATGGTCGGGGCCGACAACAATCTGGGTGACGACCGCAAGGAATTCGATACACGGAACGCGGCCAATATCGAGTGGATAAGAACCACTTTCCGGACCGCGTTGGAAAATGATAGCGCGGGCATCGTCCTCATGTTCCATGCGGATATTTTCAGCTCCCATGCGCCGCGACGTAGTTTCGCGGATGCCAAGGCCGCCATCGCAGAGAATGCGGAGATATTCGACCGGCCGGTACTGTTGATAAATGGCGATGCCCATACCTACGGGACCGACAACCCGATCCGCGATTCCCGAACCGGCGGAAGAAACCGCAAGATTACCCGTGTTATCGTATTTGGAAATGCCAGAATGCACGCCATACGGGTTTCGATAGACCCGGCATTGCCTGGGTTGTTCGCCGTGGAACCATTGATAATAAAAAATAATCTGCCCTATTGAGATTTATCCGACGGCGACGACATTCTTTCCAAAGAATACCAAAAAGAATTTATTTGGTCGGAATAAAAATCCCGGCCATTCGTTATATTAATAGTTTATTAACCCATTTAGCACGAGCCGGGATAGCCAGATGCTTCGGGTGGAAGCGGCAAAACCGGGGAACCTTGGAGAACAGGCAATGAAGTATCAGATAGCGTATCTCGCCGTAATCCTGGTCGTCATGGTCGTGATTATGAGCTGACAGTGGTGATGATGGCATCCGGCCGCGCTCTTGGCGTGGACGAAGCGCTGATCGAAAATAACGACCGCCTCGCGCGTCGCCCTTGAAAAATGCGATGGGTCGCAACAGCAATGCGGCCCTGCCTCGTTTGCGTTGGCCTATGGCCAAACAGCCGCGGGCCGCTGTATCCTGCCGTCATGATCAGAATATGCATAATTCTCGCTGTTTTTTTCCTCTTGCTCGCGCCCGCTGAGATTGCGGCGGCCGCCGACATCGAGAAGGGCCGCGAAATAGCCCGCCAGCACTGTGCGCGCTGCCATGTGATAGGGGACCATAACCGCATGGGCGGGATCGGCAGCACCCCTTCGTTCCCGCTGCTAAGAAAAATGCAGGACTGGCGCGAGCGTTTCGGGACATTCTATAACCGCCGGCCCCATCCTGTTCATGTTCGGGTTGAGGGGGTGCGTCGATGGACGGACTTGCCGCCCAACGCGGAACCCTTCACAATCACCCAGGGCAATGTGGAAGACATCCTGGCGTTTGTTGAAACTCTCGCGGAGGGAAGCTGATTCTATACGGCCGAACACGAACCTGCGCGATCGTGGCTTCCGTGGCCCTTGTTTCATGCCTGATTGGCCGCGCGGCGCCAGCCGTGGAGGCTCGCAACGACATCATCGGCAGCAACGAATATTACTGGGTGAAAGAAGGTGAAACCCTGCTAGAGATCGCGCGGCTGCACGACCTGGGGTTTATCGAACTGGTCTCCGCGAATCCCGGAATCGACCCCTGGGTACCGGAGGCCGGTCGAACAGTCCTGCTTCCCAGCGAACATATTCTGCCGGACGCGCCGCGGCAGGGTATCGTTATAAATCGGCCGGAGTTGCGTCTGTATTATTTCGGCGATGGAACCGGCCCGGTGGTCACATATCCGATAGGCGTCGGGCGGCAAGGGCGGGAAACACCGTTGGGTTCGACCGCGATCGCCGCCAAGCGTCCAAACCCGACCTGGACGCCGCCACCATCGATTCGCGCCGAGCGCCCCGAATTGCCGGCGACGGTGCCACCCGGCCCCGAAAACCCACTCGGCCTGTTCGCCATGAATCTGGGTTGGGAAAATTATGTCATCCACGGAACCAACAAGCCCTATGGCATCGGGCGACGAGTCAGTAGTGGCTGTATTAGGCTTTATCCGGAAGATATCGAGCGGTTGTTCGACACGGTCAAGATCGGTTCGCCGGTCATGATCGTCGACCAGGCGGTCAAGCTGGGCTGGGCCGGAGGCGAGCTATATATCGAAGCCCATCCAACGGTCGCCGAGGGCGACGAATTGGAGGAAAAGGGCTGGTATACGCCGACTCCCGTTCCCGGACTGAAGGAACGAATCCTCGGTGCCGCGGGAAGGCACGCGGCGCGTATCGACTGGCCAGCGGTCGCCAGGGCCGAACAGGCCAAACGCGGGATCCCGGTCCGGATCACGCAGTAATACCAAAGCCCGCTATTTTTGAAGCGACTCGGTATAAATCCTGTTGGATTTGGACGCCGACGCCTTGGCTTTCTTTGCCGCGTTTTCGGCTGCGCGGGCCGCTGCTTCTGCCCGTGCCGCGGCGTTGCTGGCCTGCTGTGAAACGTTCCGCAACTCGCTGCGCAACCTCGCAATCTCAGCGCGCAGCGCGGCAATATCGGCCTGTGTCACCTGCGACTGCGAGGGTGCAGCAGAAACTTGCCCATCGGAAGCTTGCTGGGGCGTAGCGCACGCGCCAAGCGACAGCATGGCCAGGCCGAGAGTCGCTATCCTAATCTTCCTTGTGACGCACATGATTCAATTCTCCTTGCAGGATCATCACATGGCGGAACTGGAGGCTAGAAGCCTCCCGTCCTCGTCGATAACCGCTGAAGGGTATCAGGATATCATGTGCGGAGTGTTAACCAATCACAAAAACAACCGGACGTCAGCTGTCGGACAAATCCGGTCCGGCGGCGCCCTTGGCATTGGCGTTCACCACCCGACCGCCGGCCGGAAGGTAAAACTGGTGGCGCCCGATCTGCGGGCCACGTTCCAGTTTGAGACGCCAGATCGGCCTTACATAATCGGCGTGATACCACAGCGCGCCACCCGTGGGGTCCACGGAATAGCCCCAGAAAACGACCCGTGCGATAACCCGGCTTTCCTTCCAGGCCTGCAGATCGCGGGGGCGGTCGCTACGACCGTCGCACCACCAGGAAAACTGGCATTTATTGCGCCGTTTTTCACCACCCTGTTTGACAACCTCGCAGATCTTGTTCGGATAGCGCTTGTCGGCCGCGCGGTTCAGCACGACATGTCCCACCGCCAGCTTGCCGTCCAACGGTTCGCTGCGCGCTTCGAAGTAAATGTTGAGGGCCAGACAATTCAGATCTTCGGTCACGTCGGCCCGTCCCTCGCCGGGGAAAACCAGCGCCGCCAGAATTGTTGCGAGGGCTATAAGCGATCCTTTTGTAAACATCAGATTCCACCCAATCCGTTAGTCGATTGTCGGATACTGAAGCCCCTTTCCGACAATTTTCTACTCCGTTTGTGTTTCTTTGTTGGAGTTGTTGTGGCGCCGAGCCCCCCCTGATCGAAGCCACCGCTCCCCATTTATTAATAAACCGTTAATACCATGTATTTGATCTACTCTCAATTGAAAACGATCCTGATTACATGACGTTTTGATTAAATTTTATGTATTAACCATATTTGTTTACTTTGCGTATTAACCATTATATAGCCTGCGTTTTGGGGGGTTTTTGAATTTCCGGCCCGGATTAAAGTAAGTTTATTTCATAAATCTCCCACGGTTTGGTTGATTCTTGCCTGGTGACTGATGTTTTCAAAGACGGTTTTCCTGGACCCCTTCTGTGAGTCGCCACAAGCCGATGCCGAACAGGAGATATGTCGCGGCAGGCTTCAACCTGACAGTTATCCGGCAATTAGAAAGAATACTACACGATGCCGAGGCCACGTTCACCACAAGTAAAGGATTTCAGACTTAGGCTGCACAGCGTGATTCGCCGTAGAAGAAGACTCGCTGAACAACATGACCGCCATCACCTCCGATAATCTGGGACGCGCCGCCATTCGGCTGCCGATGGCCGTGTTCTGGCCCGCCACCTTTCTTGCGGTCGCGTGGGGCGCCACCGAATATACGGACAAAGTGCCCGAGGTAATCCGGGGCCTTCTCATATATCTTCCCTATGCCGTCTCGCTGGTTGGCGCCATTATAGGATGGCGATTCAATCGCAGCAGGCTGGTTTTCTCCCTGATCGCGGTCTCCATCGGCCACTGGATGATGACCGGCCCCGCAAGCGATATCAGGCCGGGCAGTTCGGGCGAAATCGGATACGTGGCCTATGCGCTGTTGTTCCCGGCCGGACTGTTGGTGCTGTCGCTTTTGAAGGAGCGCGGGTTGCTGACCCGCCACGGCATTATCCGCACGGCAATATTCGCCAGCCTGGCCGCTGCTGTCCTGGCACTAGCGGCAGCGGATCAGTGGTTGGTCAAGGACATAGCGGCCAGTGTCCAGCGGGTGACGGTTCAATGGCTTTCGATATCGATGATTCCCGATAGCTGGATACCCGAAACCAGGATTCCGGAACCGGCGCTGGCCGCGTTCATCGCAACGGTGGCCTACTTTATCATGCGGCTGATCGTGCTGGACAACCCGCCGCTGGAAAGCGGGGCGCTTGGTGGCCTCGCCGCCGGCGGTCTGGCGCTGCATTTCGCGGGCAATATCCAGGCTGTATCGGTCTTTTTCACCGCCGCCGCCGTATCCATGCTGATCGCCGCGATCCAGGACAGCTATCGCCTGGCCTTCGTCGACGAGTTGACCGGCCTGCCGGCGCGCCGCGCCCTGACGATGGAGACGATGAAGCTCGGGCAGCGGTACGCCATCTCCATGCTGGACGTGGATCACTTCAAGAAATTCAACGATACATATGGCCACGATATAGGTGATCAGGTTCTGCGCATGGTAGCCGGCCGGATGGCCCGTGTCGGCGGCGGCGGCAAGCCGTTCCGTTATGGCGGCGAGGAATTCACCGCCGTCTTCCCCGGGAAGACCGCCGAAGAGGCGGTTCCCCATCTCGACGCGTTGCGCCAGAGTATCGAGGATTCGGGTTTTACGATCCGCGCCAAGAACCGCCCAAAAAAGAAAAACGCCAAGAAGAAATCAAACGGCGGGAAAAGGGTTTCCGTTGCCATCAGTATCGGCGTGTCCGAACGCTCGGACAAAAACCCGACACCCGAGGCGGTAACCAGGGCCGCCGACCAGGCGCTGTATCGCGCCAAGAAGGGCGGACGCAACCGCGTCTCACAATAGCGACCCACTCAGTCCGATTTAAAAAGCTGCTTTATCACGTCGCCGATGTCCTGGAATGACAGCGGCCGGTTTCCGTTTGCCGGCAGGCTGCCGATCGATCCGCCATTGCCGGCTTCCGTAGCGAGTGCGGCTTGCGCACCGGCGGACGGCGACTGATAGACGTCCATCATGAAATCATGCCAGATGCGGGCTGGCAGGCCGCCCCCGCTCAATCCCTCGACCGGCTTGTTATCGTCGCGCCCGACCCATACGCCGACCACCAGATCGCCGGTAAAGCCGATGAACCAGCCATCACGATTATCCTCGCTGGTGCCGGTCTTCCCGGCGGCGGTGCGTCCGATATCCGCCGCGCGTCCGGTGCCCTGCTTAACCGTAGCGATCAGCATGTCCAGCATCTCGTCGCGTTTCCAGGGCAGGATGCCGCGGCTGGCGCCGGGCGGCGGGCCGTAGCGGTATAATGTGCGGCCGCGCCCACGGATCTCCCTGATTGCATATGGTTCCACGCGCTTCACATCGGCGGCGATCGCGGCGTAGGCGCCGGTCATTTCCATCAGGGTCGCCTCGAAACTCCCCAGCGGCATACTGGGACTGGGTCGGATCTCGGACTTTACGCCCAGCAGGCGGGCCACCCCGATCACCTTTTCACGCCCGACATGTTCAGTCAATTTGACCGCCACGGTATTGATCGATTGGGCAAAGGCGGTACGCAGCGTCACCTGGCCCTGGAAAATTCCATTGTGGTTCCGCGGGCGCCAACCATCGACCTCGATCGGCTC
>DAOVHN010000401.1 GCA_030671915.1 Pseudomonadota bacterium | reverse complement strand
CGCGTATCAGTTCGCGAACGCGGCCCTCCAGAACGTCCGCCGAGCCGAAGAATATAGCGCCTTCCAGTTCCAGGGCCGCAATGCGGTGGCCGCATTGCTGCAGCACCGCCTGACGCCGCTCGTTCCAGACGCTGCGGGCATGAAGGGCCGGTCCCCGGTTTTCTCGCCGGATCAGCGAACGCTGCATATGAAGAACGAAGATGATAAGCGCGACGGCGACGCCGACTCCCACCGCCACGATCAGGTCGAACACCAGGGCCGTGCTAATAACTAGCAGGATGATGACGGCATCATCCAGCGTGGCCCTGCGGCGGGCGCCCTGGCGCGAGAAAAACTGCCTGACCAGCGTAAAGGACCAGCGGTCGAAGATCTGGAAACCCAGCACCAGCACCATGCCGGAAACCACCGCGCGCGGGATAAATTCGATCATCTGGGCCAGCAGCAATACCGTCGCCAGCATCAGGCCGCTGACGATATAGACCATCGTCTTGGTGCGGCCGCCCGAATCATAGCCGGGTTTGGTGCGGATCATGCCGCCGGCGCCGATCATGCCTCCCATCAGCGAAGCCACCATGTTGCCGATGCCGTGCGCGACCAGCTTGCGGTTGGAGTCGGTGCGGTTCTCGGTCAGATCGTCCAGAACCGAGACCGACAGCAGGGTATCGAGCGAGGCCAGCGCCGCCATCGAGATCGCCGCCGGTATGACCATTGCCATGACCAGCATGAACTCTCCGCCGGCGCCCAGGCTGGTGAACATGTCCGCGAACAGCGGCGCGGGCAGGCGGCTGGTTACCTCGCCCAGCGTGCCGCCCACGTCGGCGCCCTTCATAATATAACGCATCAGATAGAAGACCGCCGTGCCGGCCGCCAGCCCGGCCAGCGGAGCCGGGACCATGGGAATACGGAACCGCCTGGCCGTCAGCAGCATCGTCGCGATGGTTACGATCGCCGGGATCAGAACGACGGGACGGGCCTCGTCCAGATGCTCGAAGATTTCCAGCAGCGAATCCTGCCGGCGGATATCCAGCAGGGTCCAGCTCTGCCCCAGGATGATGAGCAGGGCCGAACTGTTGATGAATCCCGCGATGACGGGATAGGGGATGTTCTTAACGATATTCGCCATGCGCGTGGCGCCGCAGACCGTCTGGATGGCGCCGGCCAGCAGGATCGCGAAAAAGGCGATCGATATGACGTTCGGGATGGTCTCCCCCGACGGAAACATCAGGTCCTCGGACAGCAGCAACTGGCCGATCAGCGAGGCCAGAATCAGGGCCGAGGCCGCGCGCGGGCCGGAAACCAGGATCGACCGGCCGCCGAAGATGGCCGCCACGAATCCCAGAACGACCGCGCCGTAAATGCCCGCCAGCACGCCCTGGACCGCATAATCGGCGCCCAGCGGCATGAAGGCGACGACGCCGATGGTCATGCTCAACGGCAGCGACACCAGGGTCGCCGCGATGGCGCCCAGAAAATCGCCTTTCAGGTTGGCGAGCGGCAGGAAGCCGTAAACCCGGTGTTGGTCCCTTACTGTCGATTCGGACCTGGCCGTCGACATAATGCCGGACTCAGCGCTCGCTCCATTTGGGGCGCGGGTATACCACCCTGTGTTTGGCGTATCCGGAGGGCGCCACCACCAGGTAACGCCCCTTCACGAGCTGGCGCAGGACGATCGGCTTGGCGACGTTCTTGCCGGTCTCGTCGAAACGGATCCAGCCGAAGAAGGTCTCGATGTTGGTCTGGCTCAGCGTGGCGCGAACCTTCTCGCGGTCCAGGCTGCCCGCGCGTTGGATGGCGTCCGCCAGCACCAGCACGGCGGCCGAGGATTCCGCCGCCTGATAAGGCGGCTCGTATCCATATTCGGCCTCGAAGCGCTTCTTGTAGTCATGCGGGCTGCCGAACCATTTGCCGTTGAAGGGCATATCGCTGGACCATTGGGTGGCGCAGAGCGTGTAATCCGCATAAACGCCGTACATGCCGTGGATGTCGGCGCCCTCGCAGTGGGTCATCGCCAACATCGCTACGTCGGCCTGCTGTTCCTTGATCTGCCTTATGGCCAGTTCCGCGCCGCCTTCATGGCCGGAGACCACCAGAATATCGGGTTTTTGTTCCTTTACCTTGTCCAGGATGAAGGTCATGTCCTTGAAGTCGCGCGGCAGGAACTCGTCGATAACGATCTTCATGTCGAACTTGTCCGCGGCGTTCAGCACACCCTGGCGCAGATTGCCGGAAAACGGGTCGTTCTCCACCGCGATCGCGACCGTCAGGCTGGATGTGTCGCCGCCGTCGGCGGTTGTTTGCTCGGCGATCAGGTTCAGGGCCTCGGTCAGATACTGGTCCGCGCTGGACAGCACGGCGAACATGTAGATCCGGTCCTTCTCGAACAGCGACAACGACGCGCCGTTAGCCTGCACCATCGGCATCCTGTATTTTTCCGTAACATCGGCGACAGCGTCGGTGATTGCAGTGCTGTAGGGGCCGAGCATGAACTGGACATTGTCTTTCTTGATCAGCCTTTTTGCGAATTTGGCCGCCAGTTTCGGATTCGACTCGTCGTCGTAATATTTGACCTTGAGGTCGTATTTCTTGCCGCCGACGTCAATGCCACCATTCTCATTGATGAAATTGACGGCCAGCTGATAACCCTTTCGGCTATGCTTGCCGTTGGTCGCGTGTTGCCCCGTGAACGACATCGGCGCGCCGATCAGGATGACCTCGTTTTGCGCCGCCTGCGCCGCGGCGCCCGCCATTGCCAGGCCAAAGGCGGCAAAGGCGATGGCAATGACGAAACTCCTTACATACTGCCCGAACATAATTTCTCCCTGGAACCCGTTATTATTGCCGCTAATTACTGTCGGCATCCCATTTTTCAACGATCCCGCTGGGCACCGCCCTTCTAGGATCGATTATTGCCCCCAGCATTGAGATTGACTCAGGGGTTGCAGTCTATGATCCACAGTCTGGGCCACTATGTCCAGACCCATGGCGCCGTGGCGCCCATTCTTTCGATCCATGGGGGAGGTTAGTCTTCCTGCAGCCGCGACCCGGGCTTGTCGACCAGCCAGTTTACTCCCGCGGCTGAAAGCTTGCTGTGCATAACCTCTTCTTTGGGGCCAAGGGTGACCGTATTACTTGCTGCGTCAATTTTCACTACATAATAGGGCTTGCCCATCACCACTCCCACGCCACGCCTTTGGCCGATAGTAAATCTGTGCACACCGTTATGTTCTCCCAGCACCTTCCCGCCGCTGTCGACAATTTTCCCGTTGCGAGCCAGTCCCGGACACCGCCGCTCAAGCACGGTAACATAATCGTTGTTGGGTATGAAGCATATTTCCTGAGATTCTGTTCTGTGTTCCGTACCGAGCCCAAACTTGGCTGCCAATTCACGCGTCCGCCCT
This sequence comes from Pseudomonadota bacterium, assembly GCA_030671915.1. Lineage (GTDB taxonomy): Bacteria > Pseudomonadota > Alphaproteobacteria > UBA8366 > JADFVY01 > JADFVY01. The sequence continues at coordinate 49 of DAOVHN010000401.1, read as the reverse complement.
TTTGAATGGTCACCCATCGGAAAAATGATGTCAGGTAGTGTCTCTCTAT
>DAOVHN010000709.1 GCA_030671915.1 Pseudomonadota bacterium | reverse complement strand
GCCGAAGAACTTCACCCTGGTCGTGCTGGACAACCGGCATTTCGGCGAGACCGGCATGCAGGAAAGCCATACCGGGCTGGGCACGGATTTGTGCGGGGTTGCGCGCGCCTGCAATTTCGACTGGGTGGCGGATGCGCCGGATATGGCGGGCGTCGGGGATGTCCGCAAGCGGTTCCACGCCATGGCCGGCTGCGGCTTCGCCCGCATTCCCATTGCCGCAGTGGACCGCGAACGCGTGCTGCCCGAACATGACGGGGTGAAGATCAAGAACAGCTTCCGCGCCGCAATAGGCCTGGGGTGAGCATCGCCCTGATCGTCCTGGCCGGCGCGCTGCTTGCCGGGTTCGTGAACGGGCTTGCCGGGTTCGGCACCGGCCTGGTGGCGCTGGGATTGTGGCTGCATGTTATCGACCCGATTCTGGCCGCCCCGCTGGTCGTGATCTGCTCCGTGGCTGCACAAATGTTGTCGCTTTTCTCCATTAAACCTGCATTAAACCTACACCGCCTATGGCCCTTTCTGCTTGGCGGGATCCTCGGCGTGCCGATCGGGGTCATGGCGCTGGACCGTATCGAGGTCGGCAGCTTCCGGATTTTCGTCGGAACCTTCCTATTTATCTACTGCGCCGCGATGCTGGCCTCCCGCCGGCTGCCGGTTATCGATCGGGGCGGCCGGCCGGCCAATGGCGCGGTCGGTTTCGCGGGCGGCATCCTGGGCGGCGCGGCGGGCCTGTCCGGCGTGTTGCCGACGGTCTGGTGCGGGCTGAAAGGCTGGGGCAAGACGGAACAGCGCGCGGTCTACCAGCCCTTCAACCTGGCCGTTCTATCCTGGGCGCTGGCCGCGCAGGCGCAGCAGGGCTTCATCACCGCGGAGGTCGGCCGCCTGACCCTGATCTGCCTGCCCGGCACGGTGCTGGGCGTGTGGCTGGGCGTCAAGGCCTTCGGCCGCGTCGACGACCGCCAGTTCCGGCTGATAATATTATGGCTGCTGCTGGCGTCGGGCAGCGTGTTGACGGTGACAAATCTCTTGTGAAGCCTGTTGCAATCGGCGGCCCCAACCGGGAAACTCGCCCGGCCCCAATCGACGGAGGACCCCATACATCATGCCCCGCGATCTCGAAGGAATACTCGTCATCACCCTGGAACAGGCGGTGGCCGCGCCCTATGCGTCGTCGCGGCTGGCCGATGCGGGGGCGCGCGTCATCAAGCTGGAGCGTCAGGAGGGCGATTTCGCGCGGCGCTACGATACCTGCGTGCACGGCGAGAGCGCCTATTTCGTCTGGCTGAACCGGGGCAAGGAGTCGGTGCGGTTCGATTTCAAGGACGAAGGCGACAAGGCGCTGCTGCGCCGCATGCTGGCCCGCGCCGACGTCTTCATCCAGAACCTCGCCCCCGGCGCGGCGGCGCGCGCGGGTTTCGCCAGCGCCAACCTGCGGGCCGAGTTTCCCCGCCTGATAACCTGCGACATCAGCGGTTATGGCGAGGAAGGCCCCTATCGCGACATGAAGGCATACGACCTGTTGGTGCAGGCGGAGTCAGGGCTGGCCAACATCACCGGCACGCCGGAATCGCCGGGTCGCGTGGGCGTGTCTGTCTGCGACATTGCCTGCGGCATGTATGCCCATCAGGCGATCCTGCAGGCCCTGTTCGCGCGCGAGCGAACAGGCAGGAATCGCAGCATCCAGGTCTCGCTCTACGGCGCCATGGCGGACTGGATGAACGTGCCTTACCTGCAGCATCACTATGGCG
>DAOVHN010000356.1 GCA_030671915.1 Pseudomonadota bacterium | reverse complement strand
TCGCGTTCAGGGCTGGTCGACAGCATCGCCACCGGGGCCTCGATCAGCTCCTCGATGCGGCGGATATATTTCACCGCGGTCGCCGGCAGCTCGGCCCAGGAGCGCGCGCCCTCGGTGCTTGTCTCCCAGCCTTCCATGGTCTCGTAGATCGGCTCGGCCGCCGCCTGGTCGGCCATCGAGGCGGGGAAATAATCGTATTCCTGGCCGTTGACGCGATAGCCGACACAGACTTTCAGCTCCTTCATGCCGTCCAGCACGTCCAGCTTGGTCAGCGCGATGCCGTTGATGCCGCCGATCTTGACGGCCTGGCGCACCAGCACCGCATCGAACCAGCCGCAGCGGCGCTTGCGCCCCGTGACCGTGCCGAACTCGTGCCCGCGCTCGCCGAGGCCCTGGCCGATCTCGTCCTCCAGTTCGGTCGGGAAGGGCCCCTCGCCGACCCGCGTGGTATAGGCCTTGGTAATGCCCAGCACATAGCCCAGCTTGCCCGGCCCCATGCCGGATCCCGCGGCGGCCGCGCCGGACACCGTGTTCGACGAGGTGACGAAGGGATAGGTGCCGTGGTCGATATCCAGCAGGAAGCCCTGCGCGCCCTCGAACAGGATGCGTCGCCCGGCCTTGTGGGCGCGGTCCAGTTCCTGCCAGACGCTTGCCGCATAGGGCAGCAGGCGTGGCGCCACCTCCAGCAGCAGGTCCAGCAGCTTCTTGCGGTCGATCGCGGGCAACCCCATGCCGCGCTGCAGGACGTTGTGATGGGCCAGCAGGCGGTCGATCTTGGCTTCCAGCGCCTTGCGGTCGGCCAGGTCGCAGACCCGGATGGCCCGCCGCGCCACCTTGTCTTCGTAGGCCGGGCCGATGCCGCGCCCGGTGGTGCCGATCTTCTTGATCGTGTTGGAGGATTCGCGCGCCTGGTCCAGCTCGCGATGCAGCGGCAGGATCAGCGGCGCGTTCTCGGCCAGCTTTAAACGGTCCGGCGACACATCCACGCCGAGTTCGCGGACGCGTTCGATCTCGTCCAGCAGCGCCCAGGGATCGACCACCACGCCATTGCCGATGATCGACATCTTGCCCTTGCGCACGATGCCCGAGGGCAGCAGGCTGAGCTTGTAGACCTGGCTGTCGATGACCAGCGTATGGCCGGCATTATGTCCGCCCTGGTAGCGCACCACGATCTCGGCGCGCTCGCTCAGCCAGTCGACGATCTTTCCCTTGCCTTCGTCGCCCCATTGCGAGCCGACGACCACCACATTGCTCATTGCGTTGTGACCTCAGATTTGATTGTCGGGACTGTCGCCGATTTCGACGACGTCATCGTCCCGAAGGATATGGGTGCAGCCCAGCCGCCGCGCTTCGGCGGCGAGATCGGATTCGGGAGCCAGACCCGCGACGGTGACCCAGCCTTCGGCACGCAGGGCGGCACCGCGCGCGGCTTTTGTGCCGTGCGGCAAATAGAGGCTGCGCCCGTTGTCCGGATGCGGCAAGGCCCGCAAAACACTGTCCAGGAACAGCGAGAAACCGGTCGCCGGCTCGCCGTTGCCAGTCACGTGATAGCGCCCGCCGCGCCCCATCTCGCCGCGCACGCCGCGGGCGAAGACGGTGAAGCTGAGCCCGGTCTGATATTCGAAACCACGATGTTCGACCGGATCGACGGTCAGCGTCAGGTTCGGCGCCGCCTCGCGGATCAGCCCGACGACCTCTTCCAGCCTTTCGCATTCCGCCGCCGCCACCGCCGGCAGGTCCAGCGCCTTGAGCGCCGGCAGCGCCTTGTCGACCGCGCCGGTCGCCCGCAACAGCGCGCCCAGCCAAACCGCTGCCTGCCCGCCCGCCGCCGCAACGGCCGCGGCATCCTTGCTGTCCAGCGCAGCGCGCAGCGCGATTTGCGTTTCCTCGTCCAGGTCCAGCGCGCGGCAAAGCGCGGGCACCAGCGTCGGCAGGTTGATATCGACGGAAAGATTCTCGACGCCGGCCTCGCCCAGCGCGGCCGTGGCCAGCAGTATAATCTCGGCGTCGGCGGCGGCTTCTTCCGTGCCGACGATCTCGACGCCGGCCTGCACGAACTGGCGTTCGGGGCGAAGCTGGCTGCCCCTGACCCGCAGCACGTTGCCGGCATAGGCGAGGCGCAGCGGCCTGGGCGCGTTGGCCAGCCTCGTCGCGGCGATGCGCGCGACCTGGATCGTCATGTCGGCGCGCACGCCCATCATGCGCTGGCTGACCGGGTCCATCAGGCGGAAGGTGCCGGTCGCCATGGCCTGGCCGGCGCCGTCCAGCAGCGAATCCTCGAACTCCACCAGCGGCGGGTCGACGCGCCGGTAACCGCGCGCCGCGAAAGCGCCCACGAGCCGACCGGCAACGGCCGCCTCATGCGCCGCATCCGGCGGCAGCACGTCGCGCAGCCCATCGGGCAGCAATGCCTTTCTGGTGGATTCGTTCATGGCAGGATTACGGTCGCCCCGTCGCGTTCCTAAAAACAGCCCGCCGTGAAATACAGCTTTTAACGCGCCGGAGCAAGTGACGCGACGTCGTCGGGCAAACCTGTTGCGCTCAGCGGTGTAGCAGCATCACCGAGCCGTCGGCGAGGCCGTAGAGGATATCCGCCCCGCCATGGCCGTCCAGGTTGGCGGTGACGATGGAGGTCGCGATGCGTTCATCGTTGGGAATCGACCAGAGGATGCGGAAAAGGCCCCCCGCATGGCTGATCGCCTTTAAATCCGTCCGACCCTGGTCCGGGACAAGGATCTCGTCGCCGCCGTCGCCGTCGAGGTCCAGCAGCGCAGACATGCCCAGAACCGTGGATCCCATGGCGTGGGTCGAAAATCCGAACCTTCTGAAGGTTTCCGCCAGGCGCTCGCCCTGCCAGCGATAGAGAATCAGGATGCCGCCGATATGCGGTGTCTGGATGACGGCGATCCCCGACGTTCCGTCGCCGTCGAAATCGCCGGCGCCGACCGGGTTCAGCCAGCGATAGGGCAAGCCGACCGGATCGGATTCGGCGAGCCGGATCAGTTGACCGTCGCGAATGCCGAACAGGGCGACCGCGGCGCCGCGATCGGCGTAGCTGCGCACCGCGATGATTTCGTCCCGTCCGTCGCCGTCGATGTCGGCCAGGCGCGGCGTTAGATCCTCGAATACCGAATCGCCGGTCAATTCATGGGACAGAATCTCGCCCGACGCGGTTTCGACCTTCAGGGCCGCGGCCTCTATACGGTCACCCAGCACGCCATGGCCGTATCGTTCGGTCGGCGACGCGAACCAGGCGGCGCGGATGTCCCGCGCGCCCTGCACGATGCGGGCATGGGGAATGATATCGGACGGCGTCGGCACAATTTCCTCTTCGGGTGCCGGCAAGGGCGCCAGGGCCAATTTGCCGTCGGGCAGATGCAGGACCTGGTAGTCGCCGGCCTCGGCCTTCAGCACCGGCGCGCCGTCGACGATGACGATATCCTTCAGCCCGTCGATTTTGCCCAGCAGAACCGGCTGGGGGCCAAGCCCTGCCGCGAACGCGGTAGCGGGAAGGATAAGGGCGGCCAGAAGAAAGACAGCGAGGGAGTGGGAGATGGAACGCATGGTCCCAACATGGACTCGGCGGGTCAGAATTCCAATGCCTTCACCTGTAAAACATTCGGGAGCGACGCAATTCTATCCAGCAACGCCTTGTCCACCGCCTGGTCCACCTGCAGCAGCGCGATGGCGTCGCCGCCTTCTGCCGCGCGGCCGAGATGGAAGGTCGCGATATTGACCTTCGCCTCGCCCAG
>DAOVHN010000674.1 GCA_030671915.1 Pseudomonadota bacterium | reverse complement strand
TCAGGTCCGGTTAGCGCAACAATGATTCGCCCAGCCAGCATCAGGGGCAATAATGATTCACGGGCCCGACAATACCGATTCCATTATTGCGCGCATGACTTCCCGCTTAGAGTTTTTCAACAGCCTCGGCTATCAGCGGTCTTCAATGGTGTTACCGTTTCATGCCCGGTTCGTGGCGGTAAGCGGCCTTTGGACACTGTTCCGCTACAGGTCGGTGCATTCTCGGTGCGGGCGTGCAGAATGATAGGCCGGGCTACTCGGATGGATCCGCGCGGCGCCATGGGCGTCGGATTGTGGGAATCGCTGTGCATCCTCAAAAGGGGCCGGCCAACGCCATGGGCTGCGGATTGAAAGTCCGCCCCCCGCTCCCGGCGCCAGCCCGCTGGCCGGCGTCGAGTGGGTGAGAGGGCCTGTCGCCCGCCGCGCGGGGAGCTTGGTGGCCGCAATTTTAGCCCGGGAATACCCGGGCGAAAATGTCGTCCACATGTTTGACGTGGTAATTCATATCGAACATCGCATCGATCTCCGCCGCGCTCAGATGCTCGCCTATTTCCTTATCTTCTTTAAGCAAGGTCTGAAAATCCTTGCCCGCTTCCCACACCTGCATGGCGTTGCGCTGGACCGCCTGGTAGGCGGCCTCCCGGCTCAGGCCCGCCTGGGTCAGGGCCAACAGCACGCGTTGGGAGTTGTGCAGGCCGCCGAGGCGGTTGAGGTTGGCTTCCATGGCCTCGGGGTAGACCACCAGCTTGTCGATCACCCCGGTCAGGCGGGCCAGGGCAAAGTCGAGCGTTACCGTGGCGTCGGGGGCTATCATGCGTTCTACCGAGCTGTGCGAGATGTCGCGCTCGTGCCACAGGGCGACGTTCTCCAGCGCCGGCACGACGGCGGCACGCACGATGCGGGCCAGACCGGTGAGGTTCTCGGTCAGGATGGGGTTGCGCTTGTGGGGCATGGCGGACGAGCCCTTCTGGCCGGGGGCGAAATATTCCTCGACCTCGCGGACCTCGGTGCGCTGCAGGTGGCGGATCTCGATGGCCAGGCGCTCGACGGACGCGGCGATGACGCCCAAGGTCGCGAAATAGGCGGCGTGGCGGTCGCGCGGGATGATCTGGGTCGACACGGGCTCGGGGCGCAGGCCGAGGCGGCTGGCCACATGTTCCTCGACGCGCGGGTCGATGTTGGCGAAGGTGCCCACCGCGCCCGATATGGCGCAGGTGGCGATCTCGTCGCGGGCGTTGAGCAGGCGGCCGCGGTTGCGCGCGAACTCGGCGTAATAGCCGGCGAGCTTCAGCCCGAAGGTCACGGGCTCGGCATGGATGGCGTGGCTGCGGCCCATGCAGGCTGTGTATTTATGCTCCTTCGCGCGGCGCTCGATCGCGGCCAGCAGATTGTCGAGATCGGCGAGCAGGATGTCTGTCGCCTGGGTCAGCTGGACGCTGAGGCAGGTGTCCAGCACGTCCGACGAGGTCATGCCCTGGTGGACGAAGCGCGCCTCGTCGCCGATATGTTCGGCGAGGTTTGTCAGGAAGGCGATGACGTCGTGGTGGGTCTCGCGCTCGATCTCGTCGATGCGCGCGATCTCCCATTTGCCGCGCTCCCAGACGGCGGCGGCGGCCTCCCTGGGGATCACGCCGAGCTCGGCCTGGGCGTCGCAGGCGTGGGCCTCGATCTCGAACCAGATGCGGAACTTGTTCTCCGGCTCCCAGATTTTCACCACTTCCGGGCGGCTGTAACGGGGGATCATGGGCAGACTCTTTCCTTACCAGTGAACGCGCGGCGGTTATGCCAGACGCGGGCGGGGCGGCGCAAGCCGTCTGGAAGCGCGGCAAATGGGAGATCGCGCGCATTGACGAGATCGAACGCGAGACCCACCACGACGTCATCGCCT
>DAOVHN010000560.1 GCA_030671915.1 Pseudomonadota bacterium | reverse complement strand
GGCGACCGCTGCGCCGGTTTCGTGCCGAACATGCCGGAGACCATCGTCGCCACCCTGGCGGTCGCATCGTTGGGGGCGGTCTGGACCTCATGCTCGCCTGATTTCGGCGTGCGGGGCGTGCTGGACCGGTTCGGCCAGGTCGAACCCAAGCTGCTGTTCTGCGCCGACGGCTATAATTACAACGGCAAGCCCCACGATTCGCTGGGCCGCGTGAAAGAAGTTATGGCCGGCCTGCCCACCGTGCAAGATGTCGTGGTGTTTTCGTTGCTGGCGGACGAACCCGACGTTTCCGCCGTGCCGAATGCCCACCGTCTGACGGATTTCATCGCGCCGTTCGAAGCGGGCGAGATCGACTTCGCGCAGATGCCCTTCAATACGCCGCTCTATATCCTCTATTCGTCGGGCACGACGGGCGTTCCCAAATGCATCCTGCATGGCGCCGGTGGCACCCTGCTGCAGCATATGAAGGAGCACAAGCTGCACAGCGACGTGAAGCCGGGCGACCGGGTGTTCTACTTCACCACCTGCGGCTGGATGATGTGGAACTGGCTGGTCGGCGGGCTGACTCAGGAAGCGACGCTGCTACTTTATGACGGCTCGCCCTTCCATCCCGATGGCAATGTGCTGTTCGATTTCGCCGACACCCACGGCATGACACTGTTCGGCACCTCGGCGAAATATATCGACGCCCTGTCGAAGGCGGGGCTGAAGCCGATGGACAGCCACGATCTTTCGACCGTTCGCGCGATGGCCTCCACCGGCTCGCCGCTGGCGCCGGAGAGCTTCGACTATGTCTATTCAAACGTCAAAAAGGATATCTGCCTGTCGTCGATTTCCGGCGGCACCGACATCGTGTCCTGCTTCATGCTGGGCAATCCGACAGGGCCGGTCTGGCGCGGCGAAATCCAGGCGGCGGGGCTGGGCATGGCGGTCGAAGTGTTCGACGACGACGGCAATTCGGTGATCGGCGAAAAGGGAGAACTGGTCTGCACCCGGCCCTTCCCGCCGATGCCAATCGGCTTCTGGGACGACGAGGGCGGCGCGCGCTACCGGGCCGCTTATTTCGAGCGCTACCCCAATATCTGGCATCACGGCGATTTCGTCGAACACACAGAGCATGGCGGCTTCGTCATGTACGGACGGTCGGACGCGACCCTGAACCCGGGCGGCGTGCGGATCGGCACGGCGGAAATCTATCGCCAGGTGGAAGCCATCGACGCGGTAGTCGAGGCCATTTGCATCGGCCAGGAATGGGAGAGCGACGTGCGGGTGGTGCTGTTCGTGCGGCTGCGCGACGGCCTGACACTGGACGACGATCTGCGCGACCGCATCCGCCGGCAGGTCCGCGCCAACTGCACGCCACGCCACGTGCCGGCGCGCATCGTGCAGATCGCCGACATCCCGCGCACCAAATCGGGCAAGATCACCGAACTGGCGGTGCGCGACATGGTGCATGGCCGCGAGATCAAGAACAAGGAAGCGCTGGCGAATCCCGAGGCGCTGGAGTTCTATCGCGATATCCCGGAGTTGCGAGAGTAGGAAACCCATGGAAAAGAAGACGCAGCTGAGCATCTGGTACTTCGTCCTCGCGATGCTGCTGGTCCTGTTCCTGCAGAGCCTGTGGACGGAAACCGCGACGGTGGAACGCATCCCCTACAGCGAATTCCGCCAATATCTGGAGGAGGGACGGATCGCGGAGGTCGTGGTGTCGGAGACCACGGTCCGCGGAACGCTGCGCGATTTGGAAGACGGCCGCCGGGAAGTGGTTGCCGTGCGGGTCGAGCCGGACCTGGCCGCCGACCTGGACAAATACGGCGTCGAATATACCGGCAAGGTCGAGAGCACCTTCCTGAGCAATATCCTGTCCTGGCTCATCCCCATCCTGATCTTCTTCGGGCTTTACATGTTTGTGATGCGCCGGCTGTTCGAGCGCGGCGGATTCGGCGGCGGCGGCGGGGGGGGCTTCATGTCAGTCGGCCAGAGCAAGGCCAAAGTCTATATGGAGACCGATGTCAAGGTGACCTTCGATGACGTCGCCGGCGTTGACGAGGCAAAGCTGGAATTGCAGGAAGTCGTCGCCTTCCTGAAGAACCCGGAGATTTACGGCCGGCTGGGCGGACGCGTGCCGAAGGGCGTGCTGCTGGTCGGCCCGCCGGGCACCGGCAAGACGCTGCTGGCCCGCGCGGTGGCAGGCGAAGCCGGCGTGCCGTTCTTCTCGATCAACGGGTCGGAATTCGTCGAGATGTTCGTCGGCGTCGGCGCGGCGCGGGTGCGCGACCTGTTCGACCAGGCCCGCAAGAAGGCGCCCGCCATCATCTTCATCGACGAGCTGGACGCACTGGGGCGGGCGCGCGGCCTGTCGCCGATGGGCGGCGGCGGCCATGACGAAAAGGAACAGACGCTCAACCAGCTGCTGGCCGAGATGGACGGCTTCGACCCCTCCACCCGGCTGATCCT
>DAOVHN010000344.1 GCA_030671915.1 Pseudomonadota bacterium | reverse complement strand
CAGGCCATGGCGGCGCGTTTCCGGCGGGACTGCCGGTCGGCGTCGTCGTATCCACCGGCGCGGACGACAGCGGCGAATTGCGCGTGCAACCCTTCCTGACGCCGGACCGGCTGGAATTCGTGCGCCTTATGGATTTCGGCCTGACGGGCGTTCTGCAGGACCAGGACCTCGGCCTGGCCAGTCAGTAACATATAATACCAAGGCTCGCTGATAATGACTCATTTGACCGGTTTCCCTTGGCCGCTCGACAGGCGCGGTTCGCGCCGTGGCGCCGGGCGCTACAAGCGGAGCGCTACGCAGCGAGCGGCCAAGGGAACCCGGCCTTCGGTGGCGCGCGGCGGGCCGCCGCGCGCCATCAAATGGGTCATTATCAGCGAGCCTTGGTATTAGGACCATGAGCGGATCGTCCTGGAGCAGCTTCGACAACATTGCGCGGAACAGTACGCCAATGCTGTTGTTGCTGTTTCTGGCCGTTCTCGGCCAGCTGCCTTTCTCGCTGCCCGGCGATTCCGCCGTAACGCCCTATTTCGTGCTGATGGCCGTGTTTTACTGGGGCCTGCATCGCCCGGATCTGGTGCCCGCGGTCGTTGTGTTCCTGGTCGGGCTGTTACAGGATGCGCTGGAGGGCGAACCGTTCGGCGTGAACGCTTTCGTGCTGATCGCGGTCTACTGGTTCGTGTCGTCGCAGCAACGTCACTTCGGCGACCGGCCCTTCGTGGTTTTGTGGCTGGTATTCGCGCTGGTCGCGCTGGTGGCCGAAGCCCTGCGCTGGCTGCTTGTTTCGACCCTGACGACCACGCTGATCGCGCCCTGGTCCGTCACCTTCGAATATCTGATGACCGTGGCGCTATATCCGGTGCTGACCATTGCCTTCGTACTGGCGCAAAAGACCCTGCCGCGCGGCGGCGGCGATTTCATGGATTGATACCGAAATGGCCGAAAAAAGCAGAGCCAATGTCTTTACCCGCCGGGCCGCGCTATTGGCCGGCGGCAAGCTGCTGTTGCTGGCCGGGCTGGGTGGGCGTCTTTATTCGCTGCAGGTTCTGGAAGGCGACCGCTATCGCCTGATGGCCGAGGACAACCGCGTCAATGTTCGCCTGTTGCCGCCGCCCCGCGGCTATATCGTCGACCGGTACGGCGAGCCGCTGGCAGTCAACACGCTGAACTACCAGCTCAACCTGAGGCCCGATCTGGCCGGCGATATCGAGGCGACACTGGATGCGCTGTCGCGCGTCATTGTGGTTTCGCCGGAAGAGCGCAAGCGGGTGTTGCGCAAGATAAAGAAGAGCAGGCGCAAATTTCTGCCGGTGACGGTCCGCCAGGAACTGGCCTGGGAAGAGGTAAGCCGCATCGAAGTCAATTCGCCCGACCTTCCCGGCATTGCCATCGAAAAGGAACTGGGACGTTTTTACCCGCAAGGCGATGTGACGGCGCATGTGGTGGGTTATGTCGGCGCGGTCAACGAGGACGAAATGTTGGAGGACAGCGACTCGGCGCTGGAGCTGCCTTCCTACCGCATCGGCAAGACCGGTATCGAAGACAAGTTCGAGAAGGCCCTGCGCGGCAAGGTGGGAACCAAGGAACTCGTGGTCAACAATCTCGGACGCGAGATTGAGGAAGTCTATGACCGGCGGGTCGAGCCGGAACCGGGCCACGATATCGTAATGACCCTGGATGTGGGATTGCAGCGATTCATCACGGACAGGCTGGTCGACCAGCACGCGGCCGCCGTGGCCGTCATGGAGGTTAACACGGGCGAGGTCCTGGCGCTGGTGTCCACGCCCGGCTACGACGCCAACCTGTTCACCAATGGGATCGGCGTCGCCGACTGGGAAAAGATTCGCGACAACCCCTACAGGCCGCAGACCAACAAGGCCGTCACCGGGCAGTACGCCCCGGGGTCGACCTTCAAGATTGCGGTCTTGATGGCGGCGCTGGAGGCCGGGTTCGGCGCCGGCTTCACGACGAACTGCAAGGGCTATATCGATTTCGGCGAACGCAAGTTCCATTGCTGGAAGCGCTGGGGGCACGGTCCCGTCAATATGACGAGAAGCATTCGCCAGTCCTGCGATATCTTTTATTACGAGCTTTCGCAAAAACTGGGAATCGAGCGCATCGCCAAGATGGCGCGCCGCCTGGGCCTGGGCGCGCGCACCGGCATCGACATCACCGGCGAATATCCCGGCGTCATTCCCGACGAGGGGTGGAAGCAGGCGACGGTCGGCGACTACTGGCGGCCGGGCGATACGCTGGTGGCCGGAATCGGCCAGGGCTACGTGCTGGCGACGCCCCTGCAACTGGCCCAGATGACGGCGCGCATCGCGACCGGCAAGGCGGTGACACCGCATCTGACCCGCGACCTGTTCGAGGGAGACAAGGTGCGCGCCCGCCCCGCGCCGGAATTCGAATCGCTGGGGCTGAAGGATAGATCCTTGAAACTGGTGCGCAACGCCATGGGCCAGGTCGTCAACCATGAAGAAGGCACCGCCCGGGGCTCCAAACTCGTCGGGTCGGCCTGGAAGATGGCCGGCAAGACCGGCACCTCGCAGGTGCGCCGCATCTCCAAATCCGAGCGGCTGACCGGAGTGCTGAAAAACAAGGATATCGACTGGCTGCGCCGCGATCATGCCCTGTTCGTGGCCTACGCGCCGATCAAGGAGCCGCGCTATGCGGTCTCGGTGCTGGTGGAACATGGTGGAAGCGGCTCCGCCGCCGCCGCCCCGGTGGCGCGCGACATCATGCTGGAGCTGGAGCGGCGCGAGCAGCAGCTGGCCGCCGGCGAATGGCCGTCGCGCGTGGCGCTGGGCGATTATAAAAAGCACGGCAAGGGGCAAGGCTGATCATGGCGGGTCTTTTCCAGCGCCCGGGCGAAATGAGCACGCAGGAACGGTTCGGCCAGATCAGCTGGTCGTTGGTGTTTTTCATCGTCGCCGTCGGCTGTATCGGCATCGCCATGCTTTATTCCGCGGCCGACGGAAGCATGGAACCCTGGGCCAAGCGGCATCTGTTCCGCTTCCTCATCGGCATGGCGGCGCTGATCGCGGTGGCGGTGATCGACCTGCGCATCTGGCTGCAATATGCCTATGTGGTCTATGGCGTGGCGCTGCTGCTGCTGGTCGGGGTGGAAGTCGCCGGCAAGATCGGCATGGGGGCGCAACGCTGGATCGACCTGAAATTCTTCCTGCTGCAGCCGTCGGAAGTCATGAAGGTGGGGATGGTCCTGGCGCTGGCGCGCTATTTCCATACCGTCAGTTACGAAAATACCGGGCGCATCCTGTATCTGATCATCCCGACGGCGATGGTGCTGGCCCCGGTGGCGCTGGTGATGCGCCAGCCGGACCTGGGCACGGCGGGCATGCTGATGGTCGGCGGCGTCGCCATGTTCTTCATTGCCGGCGTGCGCATGTGGAAGTTCGTGCTGGGCGGCGTGCTGGGGCTGGCGGCGATCCCGCTGGCCTGGAAATTCATGCTGCTGCCCTACCAGAAAAAGCGGGTGCTGACCTTCCTGGACCCCAGCAACGACCCCGCGGGCGCCGGCTATCACATCATGCAGTCCCAGATCGCGCTGGGTTCCGGCGGCCTGACCGGGCGAGGCTGGGGCCAGGGCACGCAAAGCCATCTGGATTTTCTGCCCGAAAAACAGACCGACTTCATTTTCACCATGCTGGCCGAGGAGTTCGGCCTGCTGGGCGGGCTGGGCATGATCGGGCTGTATATTATCATACTGGGTTACGGCTTCGCCATCGCCTTCCGGTCGCGCAACCATTTCGGCCGGCTGGTGGCACTGGGCCTGACCACGACGATTTTCCTCTATGTCTTCATCAATGTAGCGATGGT
>DAOVHN010000368.1 GCA_030671915.1 Pseudomonadota bacterium | reverse complement strand
TGGAGCAAAACCCGCTTCTGGAACGCGACGAGGCGGACCGTGACGATGCCGCCCCCGCCCCCGAACCGAACGGGCTGGCCGACGATTCCGGCGCGGCCGACGATAGCGGGCTCGACGGTGGCGCCGACAACCCCGCCGACAGCATGGAGCTGGCGAACGCGGACTCCATGCCGGCGGAGGAGGATTCACCACTCGATACCGACTATGACAACGTCTGGGACAGCGGCAACTCGCCGGCGACCGCCGACCCAGGACCGGCATCATATGACGCGGGGCCGTCGGGGCCGGGCGGGCGCACCGACTTCTCGGACATCGACAACAGCATCGAATCGCGGGTCAGCGGCACTATTACCCTGCGTGACCATCTGACCGGCCAGCTAAATGTCGACATCCAGGACCAGGTGGGCCGGATCATCGGGCTTCATCTGATCGAAATGCTGGACGAGGCCGGCCGACTCACCGGCGATCCTGGCGATATCTCCGAACGGCTTGGCTGCGATCCGGGCCGCGTGGAGGATGTGCTGGCACGGATGCAGCGTTTTGACCCGCCCGGCATATTCGCCCGCGACCTGAAGGAATGTTTTGAAATCCAGCTTCGCGAAAGAGATCGGCTGGACCCGGCCATGCAAACCCTGCTGGAAAACCTGCACCTGTTCGAAAAATACGACCGGGCGGCGATCATGAAAATCTGCCGTGTCGACCGGGAAGATTTCGAGGAGATGTGGGACGACCTGCGTTCGCTGAATCCCAAACCGGCGTCCCAGTTCGAGCATGAGGTCACCCAGCCGGTAGTGCCGGATATCCTGATGCGGCCGCACGCCGATGGCGGCTGGCAGGTGGAACTCAATACCGAGACCCTGCCGCGCGTACTGATCAATCGCCAGTACCATAGCCATATCAGCCGCGGCTCCCGCAAAAAGAAAGACCAGGAATATATCACCGACCAGCTCAACTCCGCGAACTGGCTGATCAAGGCGCTGCATCAGCGCGCCACGACGATCCTCAAGGTGGCCACGGAGATCGTACGTCAGCAGGACGCCTTCTTCGTCCACGGCGTATCGCATATGCGCCCGTTGATCCTGCGTGATGTCGCGGAGGCGGTCGGCGTGCATGAAAGCACGGTCAGCCGGGTAACCAGCAACAAATACATGGCCTCGCCGCGCGGCATATACGAACTGAAATATTTCTTCTCGTCGTCATTATCCAGCGCCGACGGCGGCATGGCCCATTCGGCGGAGGCCGTGCGCTTTCGAATCAAGGTGCTGTGCGACGCGGAAACCGCCGATACCGTGCTCTCCGACGACGACATCGCGGCCAGGCTTCGCGAGGATGGCGTCGATATTGCGCGGCGCACCGTGGCCAAGTATCGCGAGGCGATGAATATACCTTCGTCGGTAAGGCGGCGGCGGATAAAGGCAGGAAAAATTTAATTAATAATGAGACATATCAACATGGTAGGTTCCGGTTCTGCCTTACTCGGAAGGGCTATTGACTCTGCTTCGCAGCGCCATTATGGTGCGCGCCCGTCGCCCTTGGGGCAGTCGGAATCGCCCGATTGCAATGCGACCTTTGGACATCTAGAATAGCTCAAACATGGAAATTTCCGTCAAAGGCAAGCAGCTTGACGTTGGCGAGGCATGGCGCAGCCATGTCGAGGAAAATCTTCCCGCCGTCATCGGCAAGTATTTCGAAAGTGCGCAGGACGCACAGGTGACCCTCGCCAAGCAGGGATCCACCTTCCATGTCGACATGGTGGTCCATGTCGGCAAGCGCATATTTGTACAAAGCCATGGCGCCACCGGCGATGCCTACAGCGCGTTCGACGAGGCGGCCGAACATCTGGCCAAGCGCCTGCGCCGCTACAAGCGCCGTTTGCGCGATCACCACCATCGGCGACCCGACGAAGCGGAGATTCTTACCGCCCAGCAATACATCCTGGCCGGCGAGGATATCGAGAGCGAGTCCGAGGAAAAGGACGAGCCGATGGTGATCGCCGAAATGGAAACCGGGATCGAGACGCTGTCCGTCGGCGAGGCGGTCATGCGGATGGAACTCGCAAATCTTCCGTCCATGATGTTCAGGAACCGTGCCCATGGCGGCCTGAATATGGTATATCATCGTGGAGATGGGCATATCGGTTGGGTGGACCCGCGCGGCAATCGTGGCGACAACTGAAATGACCCAGGTTCTTGAGGCGCGGCAACGCGCCTTTTACCCGATGCAGCGAGCGAGGGCGGCGGTAATGGAAATCGCAGAACTTCTCGATACCGAAAGCGTTGTCGCCAAACTTCCGGCAACCTCGAAGAAACAGGCCTTGCAGGAATTGGCGAAGCGCGCCGCGCAGATTACCGGTCTGCATGAACGCGCGATATTCGATGTCCTTCTGGAGCGTGAAAGGCTGGGCACCACGGGTGTCGGCAACGGTATCGCAATCCCCCACGGTAAATTGGCGGAGATTAAAAAGCTTTATGGCCTGTTCGCCCGTCTCGACAAGCACGTTGATTTTGAAGCCGTAGACGATCAGCCGGTCGATCTGATCTTCCTGTTGCTGGCCCCGGAAGGGGCGGGCGCGGATCATCTGAAGGCGCTGGCGCGGGTATCGCGCCTCCTGCGCGACCGCAAGACTTGTGAAAAGCTTCGGGGTTCGGACGAGGCGGAAGCGCTCTATTCCCTTCTTACGGAACCCGCTGCAAGCCACGCGGCCTGACCTGGAGCCTCGTCGGGGTTGGGAAAGCAGGCCAAAATCAAAGCCGGGCGGCAACACCGCTCGGCTTTTGTATTCCGCTGGCGCGATTTCGAAAAATCAGTTCAGGGCGACGACCACAAGGTCCTCGCCGTTGGCAGCCATATCGGCGCTGTCGCGGTCGCCCGCCAGTCCGATCTGGCGGCCGTTTGCGCCCATTACGGCGAATATTTCCTCGCCCTGCACCATGACAGGGCGGATATAGGCCACCTCGCCAAAGCCCAGCATGGCGAAATCCTGTTGTGTCAATGTTTTCAATGCTGCGGTATCGAGCATATCCCTCTCCTTGCCTGACAAACCCAGGCCGTTATCCCGTTTTTGTTTCCAATTTTTGCCCCGGCTTGCCGCTGCCGCGGATTTCGATCGACCGGACACTCTCCTCGGCCGCCGGGCGGCGCAAATCGATGTTCAGCAGGCCGTTGTCGAGGTCCGCGCCCTCGACCTCAATGCCGTCGGCCAGCACGAAGCTGCGCTGGAACTGCCGGGTTGCGATGCCGCGATGGACGAAAACGCGATCGGCGCTGTCGTCGTCGCTCTGCTTGCCGCGCACCACCAGTTGATTGCCCTCCAGCCGAATCGAAAGCTCGTCTTCCGAAAAACCCGCAACGGCGAGCGTTATGCGCAGCCGTTCTTCATCGACTTGCTCGATGTTATAGGGCGGATAGCCCTCGGGCGGCATCTTCGAGACCCGGTCCAGGGTGCGTTCAAAATGATCAAAACCCAGCAAAAGCGGGCTGTTGAACAGGGATAATCTTGTCATTTCCCAGCTATCTCCTCTTAGAAGCGCAATGAGCGAGCAGCTGTCCAAAGGAGCCCGAAACCGGCGCTCCACTGTTTGAGCTTGACCGTTATTTGGGGAACCGGGCCGGCATTATCAAGCCTGCCGGATTTGCCGCGGG
>DAOVHN010000602.1 GCA_030671915.1 Pseudomonadota bacterium | reverse complement strand
GTCGCGGGGGCGGGCGCGCAGCGTCGCCGCCAATCTGCTGGCGCTGAGGGTGCGGGCGGTAACCGTCATCGACGATGACGGCGTCGCGCGCGTAATCGCCCCGGCACAGGTGAAGGCCGGCATGACGGTGCTGGTCGCGGCCGGCGAGCGGGTCCCGGTGGATGGCCGGATTATCTCCGGCGCGTCGGATATCGACACGGCGGCCATTACCGGCGAAACGATACCGCACCCGGCTCGCCCGGGCGACTGGGTGCTGGCGGGAACCGTCAACCTGACCGGGCCGTTGCGCATCGGGGTCGGTTCCGTCGGCGAAGATACGATCCTTGCGGAAATTCTGCGGCTGGTGGAGACCGCCGAACAGGGCCGGGCCCGTTATGTGGCGCTGGCCGACCGGGTCGCGCGGCTATACGCACCGGCCGTGCACAGCCTGGCGCTGGTCACCTTCATCGGCTGGCTGATTCTCGGCGCCGGCTGGCAGGCTGCGCTGCTGGCCGCGATTTCGGTGCTTATCATCACCTGCCCCTGCGCCCTGGCGCTTGCCGTGCCGGCCGTGCAGGTCGCCGCCGCCGGGCGGTTGTTGAAGGGCGGGGTCCTGGTCAAGTCGGAAACCACGCTGGAACGGCTGGCTGAGGCCGATACCATCGTCTTCGACAAGACCGGTACCCTGACGGAGGGCCACCCCGCTCTGTTGCACGATGACGGCAGGTCGGAAAGCGATTTGGCCGAAGCCGCCGCCCTTGCCGCCGCCAGCCGGCATCCGCTGGCTCGTGCGCTGGCTGCGGCGGCGGCCGTCGCGGAGCCGGCGGAGGGGGTAGAGGAAATTCCCGGCTCCGGTCTCAGGCTCGGGGACACCCGGCTGGGCAGCCGCGACTGGTGCGGCGCCGGGCCGGCGGAAGAGACGGACGGGCCGGAGCTGTGGTTCGCCCGGCCCGGCAAGCCCGTTCTGCGGTTCGCTTTTCGCGACGAGCCGAGGCGCGATGCGGAAGAGGTGATAGCGGCGCTGCTGCGCATGGGCTACCGGGTCGAGCTGCTTTCCGGCGACCGCCCGGCGGTGGCCGGGGCGATGGCGGGGCGGCTGGGGATCGCGCATTGGCGGGGCGGCTGCACGCCCGCGGCCAAGGCCGCCCGGCTGCGGGAACTGGCGGCTGCGGGCCATCGGGTCTGCATGGTCGGCGATGGGCTGAACGATGCGCCGGCGCTGGGCCTCGCCCATGTCTCGCTTTCGCCGGCAGAGGCCGTGGAGATTGCGCAGAACGCGGCGGACGCGGTGTTCCAGGGCGACCGTCTGCTGCCGGTTCTCGAACTGCTGACGGTGGCGCGCCGCGCCCGGCGGCTGGTGCTGCAGAATCTCGGCCTCGCCTTCGCCTATAACGCCACGACGATACCCCTGGCGATGGCCGGGATGGTCACGCCGCTGATTGCGGCGATCGCCATGTCGGGATCGTCTATTCTGGTGGTCGGCAACGCGCTCAGGCTGGGCCGGAGGGCGCGCCGATGAGCATGCTGCTCTACCTGATCCCGATTGCCATCGGTCTCGGTCTGCTGGGGCTCGTGGCGTTCCTCTGGGCGCTGAAATCGGGTCAGTTCGACGATATGGAAGGGGCGGCCAACCGCATCCTGTTCGATGATGACCCGCCGGATGGCGATGAAGATTGATTTCGCTACCGTTGGTCGAGTGCGACAAATGAACGCTTGCAACGATGCGTTATACGGGCCTAGAGTCCGGAAAAATTAGCGGGTTCATAATCCACGGAATTATTCGAATGGGTCTTGGCGAACCGAAAAAGCGCCCGGCATCCGATACGGCAGAACAGACCAGCCCCTGCGCGGCATGCGCGGTGCGGAACATGGCGTTTTGCGGCGTCCTCAATGAGCAGGAAATGCCGCAGTTGCTGTCGATTCTGCAAACGACGACGGTCGATCCGCATGGGCCGATCATCGACGAGGGCGAACCGGCCGATTACCTGTTTAACCTCACCGAAGGGGCGGTGAAGCTGTACAAGCTGCTGCCCGACGGGCGGCGGCAGATCACCGGCTTCCTGTTCGAGGGCGATTTCCTGGGCATCGCCATGAACGAAAAATACGCCTACAGCGCCGAGGCGGTGGGTCGGGTGTCGCTTTGCCGGTTCTCGCGCCGCAAGCTGGAGCGTCTTCTGGACGAGTTTCCCAAGCTGGAAAAACGGCTGC
>DAOVHN010000523.1 GCA_030671915.1 Pseudomonadota bacterium | reverse complement strand
TCAGCACCACCATGGTCCCGTCGCTCAGCGCGGCGATGTCATCCAGCAGGTCCCGTACTTCCGCGGTATCCAGTTCATTGGAGTCGCCGCAATCACGCGTGCCCGCATCCAGATAGCAGTGCGCGCATTTCAGATTACAGCGCCGGGTCAGGTTCAGCGCGACCAGATAGGGACTTTCCGCGGTGGCGGCCATGCGTCTAATCCTCAGCCTCCGGGAACTTCGTGTGGCCGCCCTTCTGCATGTGGGTGCACATGGCCTGTTTGGCCTCCTGAATGCCCTCTTCCGCGACTTCAAGCGTAATCTCGGTGAGCTTGCGGTCTAGCGCCATGGCCTCGACACGGGCCTTGGTGAGATGGCGGACTTCCTCGGGCGTGCGGCTCATGCGGGCCAGCGCCTCCGCCGTCCAGGTCAGCGCCGGTTTGGCGATGGCATCGTCCAGAAATTGCTTCACATGCGTGGGCAACACCGTGTCGGCGCCGGCGCGGCGTGCCCGCTTCTCGGCGCGAAGCTTGGCATGCAGGGCGGCGTCGCCGTCCAGCGCGTCGATCAGGGCCTGGGCCTCCGCACTCCATTCTATCGGGTTGTTCTCGGCCGCCTGGCGCCCGGCCCGGCAGGGCGGCATCAGCTTGGCCGCGATCTCGTCGACGAAATCCTCGGTGATGAAGGTATGCCCGCGTTCGTGGGCATACCGAATCACCGCCTTGCGGGCCATGCCGCGGGCGAATTCGGGGGCCCTGGCCAGCTTGTCCTCGGCCTCCTTGCTCCAGGCAATGGTTTTCTCCGCCACCAGGTCCAGTTCGGGCACATGTTCGCGCAGGCCCAGCCAAATATGGCAGGGCGACTGGCGCAACAGGTTCTCGGCATTGCCGCCGATATCCAGCGCGTCGTCGGCATGCACGCCGGTGCGGCCCAGCAGCAGCAGGCTGGCGTCGACCTTGGCCAGATAGTCGGTCACGGCGCGCCAGGGCTTGCCTTCCAGCAGTTCGCAGTACAGCGGTACTTTTTCCTCGTCGGCGATCTGCTTCGCGATATCCAGATGCGACTGGTAGATCTTGGCGATGCCCTCGTCGATCAGCTCTTCATGAAGCTGTTCCTGCTCCTTGAAGCGGAACACCTTGCCGGCCTCCTCGCTCAGCACGCCGGCGATCTTGTTGAAGGCCACGTAGTGGTAATAGGGGTCGTAAGCCGCGACCGCATGAAGCTCGGCGCCGGTGCGCGCGGCAAGCTGGAAGGCGGTCTTCAACGAACCGAAGGAGCGGGCCGACCCGTCGATGGCCACCACGATCGGCCCCTCGCCGATGGCCTTGTTGGCGTCGCGGATTACAAGGACGTCGGTGGATGCACGCCGAACCACGCGCTCGCAGACGCTGCCGATGCTGCTGCCGGCCACCGAGCCGAGCCCCAGCGCGCCCATCGCCACGAGATCGTAATCGCCTTCGTCGATGGCCTGGACGAGGCAGGCGTAGTTCTTGCCTTCCGGGCTGAGACGGCGGTATTCGCGGTCCGCATCCTCACAGACCTTGCCGGCGACGTCGTGATAGCTGTCACTGATGATTTCGAGGCCGTGGGTAATCAGGCTGTCATGGACCTCGCGCTGGTGGTTCATCTCCTGCTCTTCGAGATAACGTTCCGGCAGGCCGCCTTCCATCTGGCGGAAACGCCTGTCGTGCAGCTGCGCGGCGTAGGCATGGATACCGGTGATGACGCCGTCGGCCGGGTCGATAACGCGTAGCGCCTCGGCCAGCGCGCGGTCGGCATATTCCGACGCGTCCAGCGCCACCATGATGCGGCCCAACGGGGCGGATTCCTTGCGCGGAGTTTCCGCGAGTTTCGCCGTGGTCATCGATTATTCTCCCTCAATTGTTTTTCCCGGCCGCCACGGATGGCGCCGATTGCGTAGAGCGCGGCCCCCGCCGCGCAAATCACGATTGTCGATGTTCCCAGCACGAAACCGCCGCGCCAGGACAGCATGGCGTCCATCATGCCCGCGAATAGCAGGACGACGGCGATCAGCCTGGTCTTGACGCCCCTTGGTGCGGCGTTTTCCATGCGTCTATTCCCCGTCCTCGCGGCGGCGGGCGGCGGCACTGCGCGCCCACCAGATCTCGCCCGCGCCAATCAGCAGAATCACGATCAGCGCCACGACGAACGGTTTCGATCCGGTCGGGGGTTCCAGCAGCAGCCAGTACCAGGCGGTGAGCGTGTGTTTCGTGCCTGTCTCACTGTTGCTGCCATCCCAGGCCGAAAAGGCGACGGGGATAAAACTGCCCTCGGTGAACTGCAGGTCGGTTTCGGCCTCGCCGGCGGCGAGCGGCCGGGTCATGACGACACGCCAGGTTCCCTTGTCGTACGCGCCCTTGGCATTGAGACCAACGGCGGCCGCGTCACGGTCCTCCATGTTTTCCAGGCCGCGTGCGTTGGCCAGGGACACCGACTCCGGCTGTTCAGTCGTGCCGCTTCCCCACTGCCACAGATTGACCGGCAGGGCCGCGTCGCCGCGGATGAAATAGGGCTTCTTCGCGCCCTCGGGGATCGCGACCGGCAGCTGAACCGCCACCATGTCCTCGCCGATGTCGGGGTCTGCGATCTCCTGGGCCTTGGGGTCGCCGGGGAT
>DAOVHN010000596.1 GCA_030671915.1 Pseudomonadota bacterium | reverse complement strand
GGAAAACGCCGCGCGGATCGGCGACCTGCCGGCCTGCCGCGAGAAGGATCTGGGCATCTGGCAGACCTGGAGCTGGTCTCAGGTCGCCGATGAGATTCGCGCGCTGGCCTGTGGCCTTGCGGCGATGGGATTCCAGCGCGGCGACAAGCTGATTATCGTCGGCGACAACCGGCCGCGGCTATACTGGGCCATGACGGCGGCCCAGGCGGTCGGTGGCATACCGGTGCCGGTCTATCAGGACTCGGCGGCGCAGGAGATGGCCTTCGTGGTCGAGCATGCCGAGGCGCGCTTCGCGTTGGCCGAAGACCAGGAGCAGGTCGACAAGCTGCTGGAAATCAGGGAGACGGTCCCGCGGCTGGAGCAAATCATCTATGAGGATCCGCGCGGCCTGAGCAATTACGGCCAGGACTTCCTGCACAGCTACGAGACGGTCCAGGAAATGGGTCGCGAGTACGACCGGGCCAACCCCGATTTCCATGAAAAGTCGGTGGCTGGGGGCAAGGGCGCGGATACTTCGGTAATGCTCTACACCTCAGGCACAACGGGCAAGCCGAAGGGCGTGGTGCTGACCCATGACAACGTCATGCGCACGGCCCGCAACAACCAGGAAATGGAAAATCTTGGCGCGAAGGACGAGATCCTTGCCTATCTGCCCATGGCCTGGGTCGGCGACCATATCTTCTCGTTCGGCCAGAACTATACCGCGGGCTTTTGCGTGAACTGCCCGGAATCTGCCGCCACCGTGATGCAGGACCTGCGCGATATCGGCCCGACCTATTTCTTCGCCCCGCCGCGCATTTTCGAGAATATCCTGACTACCGTGATGGTGCGCATGGAGGATGCGGCCCCGATCAAGCGCCGCCTGTTCCATTACTTCATGGACCTGGCGCAGCGCGCCGGCACGCGCATCCTGGACGGCAAGCCGGTTTCGGCCAGGGATCGCCTGCTCTATTGGCTGGGCAATCTCCTGGTTTACGCCCCCTTGAAAAATACACTGGGTTTCAGCCGCATCCGGCTGGCCTATACCGCGGGCGAGGCGATCGGCCCGGATATTTTCGATTTTTTCCGCGCGCTGGGCATCAATCTGAAGCAGCTCTACGGCATGACGGAGGCAAGCGTCTTCGTCACCCTGCAGCCGAACGGCCAGGTCGATCCGGAAACCGTCGGCACGCCGGCGCCGGGGGTCGAGGTGAAGATCGCGGAGGATGGCGAGGTGCTGTTTCGCGGCCCCGGCGTGTTTCAGGAATATTACAAAAGCCCCGAGGCGACCGCGGAAACCAAGGACGCGGACGGCTGGGTCCATACCGGCGACGCTGGCCTGTTCAACGAGGCCGGCCACCTGAAAATCATCGACCGGGCGAAGGATGTCGGCAAGCTGGGCGACGGCACGCTGGTCGCGCCAAAATATATTGAGAACAAGCTGAAGTTCTTTCCCGATATCAAGGAAGCGGTCGCCTTCGGCAACGAGCGCGATTACGTCGCCGCCTTCGTCAATATCGATCTGGTGGCCATGGGTAACTGGGCGGAGCGCCACAACATCGCCTATGCCAGCTACCAGGAGTTGGCGGCGCACCCGCAGGTGCTGGAGATCGTGCGGCAGCATGTGGAGCAGGTGAACCGGGATCTTTCGCAGGATCCCAATCTGGGCGGATCGCAGATCAAGCGGTTCCTGGTGCTGCACAAGGAACTGGACGCCGACGATGGCGAGCTGACCCGCACCCTCAAGGTGCGCCGGAGCTTCATTGCCGATCGCTACGCGGAGTTGATTGAGTCGCTCTATTCCGACCGCGAGGAATGCCATGTGGAGACCGAAGTCACCTTCGAAGACGGCCGCAAGGGTGTCATCGCGGCGGACCTGAAAATCATCAGTGCCGAGACCTTCCCGGTCGCGGACGACATGAAGAAGGCGAGCTGAGTGACGCAACGTGAAAGAGTATTCGGCGACACGCTGCTGAAGGTCGAAAATATCAGTCTCGGCTTCGGCGGCGTGCAGGCGCTCAGCAATATCAGCTTCGATATCCGCGAGCATGAGATCCGCGCCATCATCGGCCCGAACGGCGCCGGCAAGACCTCGATGCTGAACGTCATCAACGGCTTCTATCACCCGCAGGAAGGCACCATCACCTTCAAGGGCGAGGTGCGCAAGGCGATGCGCCCGCATCGCGCGGCCAAGCAGGGCATCGCGCGGACCTTCCAGAACGTCGCCCTGTTCAAGGGCATGTCGACG
>DAOVHN010000274.1 GCA_030671915.1 Pseudomonadota bacterium | reverse complement strand
GATACGTCGGAACTGGCCTACTGGCGCCTGTCGGGCGGCGAGCCGCCGGGTGAGATCCGTATCGTCGATGGCGACCCCGGCGAGCTTGCCGAGGCCGCGCGAAATGGCCTGCTGCGCCTGATCGACGCATTCGACGATCCCGACACCCCCTATATGGCGACGCCGCGCCCGGAATGGGCCACCGCCTGGAACGACTACCTGCACCTGGCGCGCAACGCCGAATGGTCTGCCGGCGGGGGCGGCGACAAATGAACGCATCCACCCGTCCCGATCCGTCACGCCTTCAGCGCAGTGCGGCCGACCCCGCGGCCAGCGTCTGGGTGTCGGCCTCGGCGGGCAGCGGCAAGACCAAGGTGCTGACCGACCGGGTGCTGTCGCTGCTGCTGGAGGGAACCCGGCCGGAACGCATCCTGTGCCTGACCTTCACCAAGGCGGCGGCGGCGGAAATGTCGGTGCGCATCAATCGGCAGCTCAGCAAATGGGCGACCGTGGGGGACGCAAAACTACGGAAACTGCTGGAGGAGCTGACCGGCAACGCCCCGGCGGAAGAGACGGCCAGGCGCGCACGGCAACTGTTCGCGCGGGTGCTGGACACGCCAGGCGGACTGAAGATCCAGACCATTCATGCCTTCTGCCAGTCGCTGCTGGGCCGCTTTCCCATCGAGGCCGGACTGGCGCCCCATTTCGAGGTGATCGACGAACGCAGCGCCGCCGAGCTGGTCGATGCCGCGCTCGACGACGTGCTGCGGCGCAGCCAGAAAGATGCCGGCCTTGGCGCGTCGCTGGAGGCGGTAAGCGAGCATGTGGACGAGCGCCGCTTCGGCGAACTGATGGGCGCGGTGGGCATGGAGCGGCACCGGCTGGAACGCTTTATCGATGGCGAGGGCGGACTCGACAAGGCCGTCGCGGCGATCCGGGCAAGGCTGCGCCTGGCACCCGACGATACCGACCCGAAAATACTCGCCCGCGCCGTGCCTGACGACGCCTTTGCCGCCACGGCGCTGCGCGAGGCGGCGGAAATCCTGCTGGCGAGCCGGAACAAGGGCGATCTGGAACGCGGCGGATCGATCGCGGACTGGCTGGCCACGGACAAGGCGGGGCGAACCGGCGATTTCGATGCCTATGCGAAAACCTTCCTGACAAAGGGCGGGGGAGTTCGCGCGACCCTGGCCACCAAACCCGTCCGCGAGGAATATCCCGAGATCGAGGAGGTGCTGACCAACGAGGCCGACCGTGTCGCGCAAGTACAGGATCTGCGCCGCGCCCTGGTGACGGCGGACGCCACCGCCGACCTGCTGCGCCTGGGCCAGGCCTTGCTGGAGGCCTATGCCAGGTTCAAGCGGTCGCTGGCCCGGCTGGATTACGAGGACCTGATCCTGATGACCGCCGACCTGCTGGACAAGCCGAATGTCGCGCCCTGGATCCTGTTCAAGCTGGATGGCGGCCTCGACCATATCCTGATCGACGAGGCGCAGGACACCAGCCCGCAGCAATGGTCGGTGGTGGCCAAACTGGCCGAGGAATTCTTCACCGGCGAGGGCGTGCGCCCGGATATCATCCGCACGATTTTCGCGGTCGGTGACACCAAGCAGTCGATCTTCAGCTTCCAGCATGCCGACCCGGAGGAGTTCCGCCGCATGCGCGACCATTTCGCGGGCAAGGTGGTCGATGGCGGCGGTGCCTGGCGCCCGATCGACCTGGACATATCCTTCCGCTCGACCGAGTCGGTGCTGGGCGCGGTGGACCGGGTCTTCGCGCGGCCCGAGGCGGCCAGGGGCGTGGTGGAGCCGGGCGCGCCGCTGGAGCATTTCGCCTTCCGCGAGGGCCATGCCGGGCGCGTCGAGGTCTGGCCCACCATCGCGCCGCGCGAACAAGAAGAGGAAACCCCCTGGAGCGCCCCCGTGGCGCGGCGCGCCGGCGACGATCCGGCCGGGCGGCTGGCGCTGGTGCTGGCCGCCGAAATCAAGGACTGGATCGGCAAGGAGATGCTGGAATCGCGGGGCCGCCCGGTGCGCGCCGGCGATATCATGGTGCTGGTGCGCACGCGCGGCGGCTTCGTCGAGTCGCTGGTGCGCGCGTTGAAGGACCTGGACGTGCCGGTCTCAGGCGTCGACCGGATGGTGCTGACGGAACAGATCGCGGTGATGGATTTGATCGCGCTGGGCCGCTTCCTGCTGTTGCCGACCGACGACCTGACGCTGGCGACGGTGTTGAAGTGCCCGCTGGTCGGGTTCGACGACGACGATCTGTTCCGCCTGGCCTGGGACCGCGGGGCCACGAGCCTGTGGCGGCGACTTGGGGAAGAGGCGGAAAACGAGCCCCGGTTCGAGGCCGCACGCGGCTGGCTGGCCGGGCTGCTCAACCGGGTCGATTATGTCCGTCCCTATGAGCTATATGCCGAAATCCTGTCGCAACCGACCACCGGGGACGAGAACGGCCGGCAGCGCATGCTGGCGCGGCTGGGGCCGGACGCCGACGACCCTATCGACGAGTTCCTGAACCTGGCATTCGCCCATGAGCGCGGCCATGCCGGTTCGCTGGAATCCTTCCTGCACTGGGTAGAGGCCGGCGAGGCGACCATCAAGCGCGACCTGGAACAATCGCGCGACGAGGTGCGGGTGATGACCGTTCATGGCTCGAAGGGGCTGCAGGCGCCGATCGTGGTGCTGCCCGACACGACCTCGAAGCCACGCGTCAGCCCGGCGATGCTGTGGGACGGCGACATGCCGCTATGGCCGCCGCGCAGCAGCTATCGCGATTCGGTCTGCGAGGAAGTGCTGGAGGATCTGAAGCGGCGCACCGACGAAGAATACAGGCGGCTGCTGTATGTGGCGATGACCCGCGCGGAGGACCGCCTCTATGTCTGCGGATCGGAAGGCAAGCGCGCGCCGGCCACGGACTGCTGGCTGCAGTTGATCCGCGACGGGCTGGCCGGGGATGCCGAGGAGTCGGTTTTCGAGTTCCACCGGCCCAAAGGCCAGGGCTGGAGCGGCGCGGGCCTTACCCTGGCCAATCCGCAAAAGGCGAAGCCGGAAGGCGATGAGGACCGTGGGACACGGGGACCGGGCCAGGCGGATGCCGAGGACTGGATGCTGCGCGACGCCCCGCCCGAGCCGGCGCCGCCCCGGCCGCTGGCGCCCTCGCGCCCGGCGGATGTCGAACCGCCGGTGGTCTCGCCCGTCGGCGACGATTCCGGGCGGCGGTTCCAGCGCGGCATCGTCATCCATCGGCTGCTGGAGGTTCTGCCCGATCTGGCGCCGGAGGACCGCCGGGAAGCCGCCGGGGGATTTCTGGCCCGTCCGGTCCACGGGCTGGACGAGGCCGCCCGCGCGCAGATCCTGGACGAGGTGATGGCGGTGATCGAGGACGCCGAATTCGGCGCCATCTTCGCGCCCGGCAGCCGCGCGGAAGTGCCCATCGCCGGCCTGATCGACGGGCCGGAGGGACCGCGGGCGATCAGCGGACAGATCGACCGGCTGGCGGTAACCGCCGATTCGGTGCTGATCGTGGATTACAAATCGAACCGCCCGCCGCCGCATAAGCCCGAAGGCGTGCCGGAAATCTACTGGCGGCAAATGGCCGCATATCGCGCCGTGATCGCGAAAATCTATCCGGACCGGGCGATTCGCTGCGCCTTGCTTTGGACCGACGGGCCGCGATTGATGGAACTTTCCGGCCCACGGCTTGACCGGGCGGGGCCACAACCATAGATTCAACTCCAGTCTCTGGGGAGGGCGTTGAACGGATTTTTCCCATCCGGGAGACAAGACATTTTTCAAGCGAACCAGCATGAGGACGATTCATGAGCACCGTGCATGTTAACGACGACGATTTCGAAGCCAGCGTATTGAACGCCGATGGCCCCGTCCTGGTGGATTTCTGGGCCGAATGGTGTGGCCCCTGCAAGATGATCGCGCCGTCGCTGGAAGAGATCGACAACGAACTGGACGGCCGCCTGACCATCGCCAAGATGAATGTGGACGAGAACCCGCAGACCCCGGTGAAATACGGCGTGCGCGGCATCCCCATGCTGATGCTGTTCAAGGACGGCCAGGTCGCCGGCACAAAAATCGGCGCCCTGCCCAAGCAGCAGTTGAGCCAATGGGTGAACTCGCTGCTCTGATCTTCCCGGACAAGCCGGTTACGGACGGGCCCGGACCTGAAGGCGGGGCCTGTTTTCGTTAGGGGTGAGTGTCGGCATAACGGCGGCGCAAGCAGCGAGCGCATTTCAAGTTTGATCGGTTCCAGCCCCGCCCGGCGAGCGACCTCGCCCTTCGAGACGGGCCTTCGGCCCTCCTCAGGATGAGGCTCCAATATCTAATTTTTCATGACATACATACATTTATGCCCTCATCCTGAGGAGGCGCGCAGCGCCGTCTCGAAGGATGAGGTCGCTCGGTGCCAGACCGCCTCTCGCCCGCCCCAAACGAGACAGATCGCGCCCACCGTGCTAGTCAGAGAGCATGTTCGACTACAGCCTGATCCATTGGACGACCTTTCTCGCCGCG
>DAOVHN010000422.1 GCA_030671915.1 Pseudomonadota bacterium | reverse complement strand
TCCTACCTCTCCGCTACTCCTCGCATACCCATTTCATGCATCTTCCCTGCACCGCGCATACATCGCATCTGCATCTTTCACGGCCCCGATCTACTCCTTTTGCCCGCCGGGGCGTGAATCGCCCGCGGGAACCCTGGCATCGCGGCCGGAACACCCCTTGCCCCGGCGCCCGAACCTGCACAAATCTACATCGCCATGGATCGCCGGGACCGCCATCGCGGTGGACCGGGACGCGGGTAACGATCCGCGCCTTCCCGTCACCGAAAATCACGAAATCTTGCTGCTGCTTGATTTGAATCATCGCGCCGCCGGCCGTTATCGTTAACCATGAAATCGTCTCCCTGAAAAAACGGAGGTCGGTCATGCGAAGCCGTCTGATCGTTCTGGTTCTGGCCTTCCTTGCCGTTTCCTGTGGCGGCGCGATCGTCAGACTCACCCAACAGGAAGTCAGCCCTTCCTACAAGGCCGGCGAGTTCGGCTATGCCGGTGCGCGCGGCGCTATTCGCGTCATCGTTGCCGGCGATAGCCTGGGCGCTGACCCGCTCGCCCTGGGTAAGGCGGTTACCGACGCCATGCAGGGGCGCCACTGGGGGCCACGGACGAACTTCACGACACTGGATCATCCAGGCGTCAGACCCAGCTACCGCGTGGTGATGATGTTCAATCCCGCGCCGACGATGGTGGGGATGCGTCTCTGCCGCGAAGACCCGTCGACCCTGCCCATCGTTCGACCGGTCGATGAAATCGTGCTATTTTCGGCATTCTGCCGGGGCGGCGAGAGCATGACGGAGATCAAGGGACGAATCGCTGGGGCCACGGGCCTGGACAATCCGGCCTTCGCCGAACTGGTCGGGCAGGTAACGCACGCGCTGTTCCCGCCCGACAGGCGCTTCGAGGGCGAGCAAGGCGGCGCCCCGCCCTGGCTGCAGAATGACTGACACGAGGCCCGCCATGCGAAGCAAGATCTGGCTTCCCCTGTTTCTGGGCATTCTCGTGTCTGCCTGCGGTGGCAATGTGCGCCTGACGCAACAGGAGGTCAGCCCTGTCTACAAGGCCGGCGAGTTCGCCTATGCCGGCGCTGGGCGCGATTTGAAAGTCGAGGTGATCGGCAACCCGTTCGGTGGCGACCCGGCGGCTTTCGGAAAAACCGTTACCGACTATATGCAGGGCAATCACTGGGGGCCCAGAGCCAATTTCACCACCACCCCGGGCGCGTCGGCGCGCGAAAGCTACCGTGTCGTTATGCTGTTCAACCCACCCAGGACCCTGGTCGGCATGCGCCTGTGCCGCGAAGAGGCGTCGAGCCTGCCCAGCGAGAGCGGCCGCGAGGAGATCGTAGTGTTTGCGGCATTTTGCCGCCGTAACGAATCCCTGACCGAGATCAAAGGACGGATCGACGGGGCGACAGGCCCCGGCGACCCGATTTTCGGTGACCTCGTAGCTCAGACAACCAATGCGCTGTTCCCGCCAAAGCGCCGGTTTGAAGGGGATCGCGGCGGATGCCCACCATGGCTGCAGTGCGAATGAGCAAACTTTTTGCGACCGTCTCTTTTCTTCTGCAGACAGGAGCACCATATACCGCCAGCGGGTTACTTAGCGCGAAATATGTGGAATCCCATATGATCCGCGGCTCACGATTATTGACAGCCGCGCGTTTGGCCCTATAGTCCGCTCAACCAAGAAGATGACGGGTTTACATGTCGCCGGCAGGGTCGGCGAGAAACAGCAGGAAATATGAGCTTTACCGAACTGGGCCTCAGCGAGAGCGTATTACGTGCGGTCTCGGAGGCGGGTTACGAGCAGCCAACTCCAATCCAGAAACAGGCAATTCCCCAGGTCCTCATGGGCCGGGATATTTTGGGTTGCGCGCAGACTGGAACCGGCAAGACGGCGTCCTTCACGCTGCCGATGATCGATATTCTCGGCCAGGGGCGCGCCAAGGCGCGGATGCCGCGATCGCTGATCCTGGAGCCGACGCGCGAACTGGCCGCCCAGGTTGAAGAGAATTTCGTGACCTACGGCAAATTCACCAAGCTTACGACGGCCCTGCTGATCGGCGGCGTATCCTTTACCGAGCAGTTCAAGAAACTGGACCGCGGCGTCGACGTGCTGATCGCCACGCCCGGACGCCTGCTCGACATGGTCGAGCGCGGCAAGGTTCTGATGAACGCCGTCAACTTCCTTGTCATCGACGAGGCCGACCGCATGCTGGACATGGGATTCATTCCGGATGTGGAACGGATCATATCCTTCATCACCAAGAAGCATCAGACGTTGCTGTTTTCCGCGACGATGCCGCCTGAGATCAGGCGGCTTGCCAAACGCTTCCTGACCGACCCGAAGGAAATAACGGTTGCGGCCCCCTCTTCGGTGGCCGACACGGTCGAACAGGCGCTGGTCATCGTCCAGCACCGCGACAAGCGGGCGGCGTTGCGGACGCTGCTGAAAACCCAGGATGTCAAGAACGCGCTGATTTTCTGTAACCGCAAACGCGATATCGGCGTTCTGCACCGCTCGCTGGTGAATCATGGCTTCAATGCCGGCGCGCTGCATGGCGACATGGACCAGTTCCAGCGCATGGATACGCTGGACAAGTTCAAGTCCGAAGAAATCCAGATGCTCGTTTGTTCCGACGTGGCGGCGCGCGGACTGGATATTCGCGCGGTCAGCCACGTGTTCAATTTCGACGTTCCCACGCATGCGGAAGACTACGTCCACCGGATCGGCCGTACCGGCCGCGCCGGTCGCAGCGGCCATGCCTTCACCCTGGCCGCGCCGGAAGACGGTAAATATATTGCCGGGATCGAGCGGCTGGCGGGCAAGGAAATTCCGCGCGTGAAAATCGAGGAAATCGCCGGTGCGGATCTGAAGGAAGAGTCCGGCAAGGGCCGCGGACGCGGACGCGGCAGGGCCGCGGACAAACGTTCCAGCGACAAACCGCACGAAAAAGCAGCGGAAAAACCGCCGGAAAAAGCGCCGGAAAAACAGAGCACGAAACAGAGATCGAAACAGAGCGAAAAACGGCACGACAAGGCCGAGAAACAGCCGAAAAAAGAAAAAGACGGCCGGCGCGGGTCGCGGCGTGGCCGGGATTCGATCGGTGACGTGCCGGATTACGGGGATGTCCCCTTCGGCGAAACCGACCAGGTACCCGCTTTCCTCAAGCGCTCCGGCGCATGATAGAATAAACGGAAATTCAGCCAGGACAGGAGACCGGGGGTCATGCAAACCATCTTCGTTCAGGTCAAGTGCGATCTCGGCAAGGCCTATGAAGTGGCC
>DAOVHN010000011.1 GCA_030671915.1 Pseudomonadota bacterium | reverse complement strand
GGGGCGGGCTATCCGGATTTCAGCCCGCTGGAGGTCATGGTCGTCCACACGGTGAACCATCGGGCCCGGGACAAGCGGCTCGCCGATATCTGCTTCGTGCTGAATATCGAGGACACGCATCTGGTCAACTACGCGCTGAAGAAGCTGGTCAGGGCCGGGCTGGTCGAAGCGGAAAAACGCGGCAAGGAGACGGCCTACCGCACCACGAAACAGGGTGCCGAGGCCTGCGAGCGTTATCGCACGGTGCGCGAGCTGTGCCTGGTGGAGACCATCAAGGCGTTGGGCAATTTCGACGAGGCCGAAATCGCCGCCGTCGCCCGCTTCCTGCGCGCACTCTCGGGCCTCTACGACCAGGCCGCCCGCGCCGCCACCAGCCTATAACGTCCGCCCGGAAGCGGCAGCCCGCCGGGTGGCCACGGCGAACATCGCCAACAGAATTAAAAAACCTATCTGCAAATGGGTGATTTCTGCGACCAGCGGGGTAATCACTGGGACCACACCGGCTAAAACCAGAATTTCGCGCTCCCAGCTCATCCACCCGTTGCGGTATCCGTCCCAACCCAGCAGCGCTACAGGAATCGCCAGAAGCACCAGATCGTAATCGAAGGAATATGGCGTTACCAGAAGGGTGCCGGTTACAAGAACGGCCGCGGCCAGCGGGATCGGCGTCTTGCGCCACCAGACCCAGGCGACAATCGCGGCCACCGCCAGAGCCAGGACACCGTGAAGGGCGTATGCCACGGTCGTATCCGCTCCAAGGAGACGCAGTGAAGGGAAGAAACCCGGCATTTTTACCCAAGGCAACATGCCTTCTTCAAAAACCAGGCGGACCAACGGAATATTCTCAAAAAACGCCCTCCAGGATTCCAGCCCGACCACCGCAACGCTGGTCAGGGCGAACGCGATGGTTGTCACCGAAGCCGCAAGGAAAGCGCTCCAATGCCGCCCGCAAATCAATGCAAGCGGCAGCAGGATTCCGAGATGGGGTTTATAACAAAGCAATCCAATCAGGATCCCGGCCAGGACAGGGCGCCTGCCAAGCATAACAATCGAGCCGCCGAACAGGGCCGCCGTCAGGAATCCGGTCTGGCCATGGATAAAATTCACGTAAGTTCCGCCAAAAGCCAGCGTCAGCCATACCGTGGCGGCGACCGGTGCGATCTTGCGCATGGCTGCGACAAAGGCCGCAAGGGTCAGCAGATTCCAAACCAGAAACGACAAAAGATACGGCACCAGCGAAAGCGGCATCACAACGAGCATGAACATTGGCGGGTAGTGCCAGAGAAATAACTTTTCGTTGGCGGGGACCGCCACGCGCTCCGCCGCCAGAATTTTCGCGCCGTCGAATGCCGCCGCCGGATCGCCGTTCAGGGTCAGGTGCGAAGAGGCCCAGAAGGTAATAAAATCGGCACCGAGCGGCCTGCCGAGGGGATCGATCAAATCCTTCGACAGCAGCACCAGGGCCGCCGTGAAAATCAGATACGCGGCGACAATTATTCGCGGGTAAACTCTCACGCGCCTGGCTATAAGCCAATGCCGGTCGGCCTCGGCCAGGCTTTCGGTCTTTACACCCGCTGCTTTACGGTCACTCATCGATCCGATCCTCCTGGGTCCGTCCGAAAAAAACTTGCCGTTATCACTGTCGTCTGCGGGGTCGAAAGCAATACAAGGCCAATAAAGCCACGGCCCCACACCGCAATCAACATATTGAGGCCACGGCATTTGCCAAAGAAAAAGGTGACCACGATAGTCTTGCCGAATTCGGGAGGGACTAATGGGAAAGAAGGGGCCGGGCTGCGAGATCTCGCTCGCCGTTCAGCGGTTGGAAAGATTTTTGCGCTCAATATCGCCGGCTGAACGATACCGAATGCCAAGAGCGGGTCGGGATTGGCGGAAAAACGCGGCAAGGAGACGGCCTACCCCACCACGAAACAGGGTGCCGTCGCCCACTTCCTGCGCGCACTCTCCGGCCTCTACGACCAGGCCGCCCGCGCCGCCACCAGCCTGTGAAGCGCCCGGACCCGGTTAAGGTTCCGGCAATATATTTCCTGTATTCACTTGTTTCTGGAGACCATGACCAGAAGGAAGGGTTTTATAAATGGATAATATCAAGACGCGCCGCAACATGCTTCGCTGGACGCTGCTGGCAGCGGCCTCGGCCGCACTGACGGGCTGCCATGGCATGCTCCATGTGCCGCCGGGCCAAATCATAAGGCAGACAACCCCGGCCGCTACCGGAACTGCGCCCGGGCAGGCGAAGAAGAAACCGTGACCGCCGTCGCCTGACGGCTTAACTGGCGATCAGTTCCCTTAAGAATCCGGCTTCGCTTTCCAGCTCTTCAAGCCGGTTCTTCACCACGTCGCCAATACTGATCAGCCCGATCATCCGGCCCTCGTGCACCACCGGCAGATGGCGGACCCTGTGTTCCGTCATCACGGACATGCATTTCTGCACGGTATCCTCCGGCGCGCAAGTCAGGACGTCGCGCGTCATCAGGCAGTTTACCGGCTTGTCCAACAATCCGGTCCGCTTGGTCGGTTCCGCCATGGCGGAAACGATATCGCGCTCCGACAGGATGCCCTGCACGTTGCTACCGTCGTCGCTGACCACCAGCGCGCCGATCCGCGCCCTCTTCAGAATCTTGGTGGCGTCGCCGACCGTTGTTTCCGGCGTTATGGTTACGACCTTGGCGCCTTTTGTACTCAGGATGGTTTCAACATTCATTACCCGATACTCCCGGTGCAGTGGAATTTGCGGAAAACCGCGACCTGAAAGCAATTTTAACATAACTTGGCGCGATTTTCGATAATTTACAATTAACGCCGCCCGAAGAGCACCGACGGATGACCGACATCCTGTCCGACCCGGCCGCGCTGGCTCTTTACCTAACCGCTTCCCTGGAGCCGATCCTGGCGGGAAATCCGGGCTGGCGGCTCGCCGCCTCGGTCCTGTTCGACCGCCGCAATTAGTCGCGATAATTCGGTTATAGTCTTTTTGCCTCCGGAGCCGTATATAACCCGAACGAACTATGGTTAAGGTTGCAGGCATGAAGGTTGAAAGACTGACGGCGCAGAAGGTGCCTATTCCCAATTCGCTGACGGCGGCATTGGGGGTGCTGCTGGACGACCGGATGACGACTTCGGCGGCGGTGTTGGAACAGCATGGCAAGGGCGAGGGGCCGTTCTCGGCCGTGCCGCCCGATATTGTCTGTTTCCCGGACACCAATGAGGAAGTATCGGCCATCGTGAAACTGTGCGCCGAGCACAAGGTGCCGGTCATACCCTTCGGCACCGGGACCTCGCTGGAGGGCCATGTGCTGGCGCTGAAGGGTGGCGTCAGCGTCGACGTCACCCGGATGAACAACGTGCTCGAGGTCAATGCCGAGGATCTGGACTGCCGCGTCCAGGCCGGCGTCACCCGCAAACAGCTCAACGAATATATCAAAGACCAGGGGCTGTTCTTTCCCATCGATCCCGGGGCCGACGCCTCGCTCGGCGGCATGACGGCGACGCGGGCGTCGGGCACCAACGCCGTGCGTTACGGGACCATGCGCGAAAGCGTGCTGGGCTTGACGGTGGTCATGCCGGACGGACGGATCGTCCGCACTGGCGGGCGGGCGCGCAAATCGGCCGCCGGGTATGATCTGACACGTCTTTTCGTGGGCTCCGAGGGCACGCTTGGCGTGATCACGGAAATCCAGCTCAGGCTCTATGGCATCCCGGAATCGATCAGCGCCGCGGTCTGCCAGTTCGAAACCCTGGCCGGCGCCGTGGCGACGGTGATCCAGACCATCCAGATGGGGGTGCCGGTGGCCCGTATGGAACTTCTGGACGAGCTGCAGATGAAGGCCTGCATCGCCTATTCGAAGCTGGAAGGCTACGAGGAAAAGCCGACCCTGTTCTTCGAATTCCACGGCAGCGAAAACTATACCGCCGAACAGGCGGAAACCGTCGGCGAGATTACCTCGGAGAACGGCGGCAGCGCCTTTAAATGGGCCAGCCGGATGGAGGACCGGAACGCATTGTGGCAGGCCCGGCACGATTCCTATTATGCGGCGCTGGCGCTGGTGCCAGGCCGGCGCGGTATTGCCACCGACGTCTGCGTGCCGATTTCCAGGCTGGCCGAATGCATCCTGGAAACCCGCAAGGATATCGACGAGAGTGGCATGATCGCGCCCATCCTGGGCCATGTCGGCGACGGCAATTTCCACGTCCAGTTCATCGTCGACCCGAACGACCAGGCGCAGCTCGACAAGGCCGAGGGAATCAACGAGCGTATGGTGAATCGCGCGATTGCGCTGGGCGGCACCTGCACCGGCGAGCATGGCGTCGGCATCGCCAAGATGGATTTCCTGGTCGCCGAACAGGGCGACGCGATCAGCGTGATGCGCACGATCAAGCTTGCCATCGATCCTGACAACATCATGAATCCGGGGAAAATTCTGCGGGTTTGACCCGAATCAATTCACCCGCCCGCCCAGGCAGGTAGGTTCGCCGGCATGGAGACCGCCAACAGTTCGCAAGCCGGGCCAATTCCATCCGACATCCTGGAATGCCGCTGGCACGCCGTTACGGTGGAAGACGCGCTCGAGCGGCTTGGCGCGCGCGCAAATGGCCTGAACGAAGACGAGGTGGCCGCGCGCCGGGCGGTGTTCGGGGCGAACAGCCTGCCTGCCGCGCACAGGCCGGGCCTCGCCATTGTCTATCTGCGGCAGTTCAAAAGCCCGCTGATTTATCTGCTGCTGGCCGCGGCCGCGGTGTCGCTGGCCATAGGGGAGTTGACCGACGCCGCCTTTATCTTCGTGGTGCTGCAGGTCAATGCGGTCATCGGCACCGCCCAGGAATGGAAGGCTGCCTCCAGTGCCGCCGCGCTGGACACGCTGGTGCAGAAGCTTGCGGTCGTCAGGCGAAACGGCGTGCGCCGGCAGATCGATGCCGTGGACCTGGTGCCCGGCGATTTGATCGAACTCGGGGCCGGTGCGCTTGTTCCCGCCGATATCAGGTTGTTTTCCGAACGGGATCTGCAGGTCGACGAGTCGCTGTTGACCGGCGAATCCCTGCCGGTCGAAAAGGATGCGGACGCGCACCTTGCCGCCGACGCGGCGCTCGGCGACCGCCTGACCCTGCTTCACGCGGGCACCGTGGTCCTGGCCGGGCGGGCGACTGGTCTGGTGGCGCGGACCGGCTTGCACACCGAGATCGGGCGCATTGCCCAGGCGCTGGCCACCGCCGAACAGCCGCCGCCGCCCTTGGTGGCGCGGCTGGACCGTTTCGCCAAGCGCGTCGGTTACGCCATGGTCGGGGTGATCCTGCTGTTGGGCGCGATCCAGCTTATGCAGGGGTTCGACCTGGTGCAGGTTTTCTTCGTGGCGGTGGCGCTGGCGGTGGCCGCGATACCCGAAGGCATGCCGGTCGCCATTACCGTTGCGCTGGCCATCGGAACCGGCCGCATGGCGCGGCGCAACGTCATCGTTCGCGCGCTGCCGGCGGTGGAGGGGCTGGGCGCCTGCACGATGGTGGCCAGCGACAAGACCGGGACACTGACCGTGAACCAGTTAACCGCGCGGCTCTTGTGGTTGCCCGGACAGGGAATGCTGGAAGTCGGCGGCGAAGGCTACCGGCCGATCGGCGATATAACGCGCGGCGGAACCCCGCCGGACGCCGCCGCGCGGCGGGCGGCAGGGGAACTTGCGAAATCGGGCGCCCTGTGCAACGAAGCCAGCCTGCATCTGGATACCGGGGGCGACGTCCGGCATTTCGGCGACACCGTGGATGTCGCCTTTCTGGCGCTGGCGGGAAAAATGGATATCGACGCCGCCGCGCTCGGCGAACGCTTTCCCGAAGCCTTCGCCATTCCCTATGAACCCCGTCGCCGCTTCGCCGCCAGTTTCAACCGCGACGGCGCCGATATAGTCGCCCATGTCAAGGGCGCGGCGGAAACCATCCTGCCAATGTGTTCGGGCATCGATCGCCAGGCGGCGCTCGACGAGGCCGAGCGCCTTGCCGCGGGCGGCTATCGCGTGCTCGCCGTGGCGCGCGGCCGCACCGACGCCGCCTCTCGGGACGAGGCGGCCGGCGCACTGCACGATCTCCAATTGCTCGGACTGGTCGGGTTGATCGATCCGTTGCGCCCGGAAGCCGCCGCCGCAGTCAGGTCATGCCGGGATGCCGGCGTGGGCGTGGTCATGGTGACCGGCGATCATCCCGCGACCGCGCTGGCTATTGCGCGCGACCTGGGGATCGCCGAAGAGGCGGGCGAGGTCGTGACCGGCGCGCAAATCCAGGAACTGGCCGACGACCCGGCCGGCCTGGCGGAACTGGCGGCCCATGCGCGCGTCTTCGCCCGGGTCGAGCCGATCCAGAAGCTGCTGCTGGTCCAGACCCTGCAGCGCATCGGCCATTTCGTGGCGGTGACCGGCGACGGGGTCAACGACGCGCCGGCGCTGGGCGCCGCCAATATCGGCGTTTCCATGGGCAAGGACGGAACCGACGTGGCCCGCGGCGCCTCGGACCTGATCCTGACCGACGACAATTTCGCTTCCATCGTGGGCGGCATCGAAGAGGGCCGCATCGCCTATGATAATGTGCGCAAGGTGATCTATCTGCTGGTCACCACCGGGGTCGGGGAACTGGTCCTGTTCGCGCTGGCGATTGCTTTCGGTCTGCCGCTGCCGATTTTCGCGGTGCAGCTGCTGTGGCTGAATCTGGTGACCAACGGCATCCAGGACGTGGCGCTGGCCTTCGAGAAGGGCGAGCCCGGCGTGCTGTTGCGCAAACCCCGTCCGCCGGCCCAACAGCTGTTCGACCGGCGCATGGTGGAACAGGTCATGTTGATGGGCGCCTGGATGGGGGCGGCTGCTTTCGGGACCTTCTGGTATCTCCTGGAAAGCGGCGTGCCGGAACAAGAAGCCAGGAACCTTGTATTGCTGCTGATGGTGCTGTTCGAGAATGTCCATGCCTTCAACGCCCGGTCCGAACGGCGCTCTGCCTTCCGCATGCCGTTCGCCGCGAATCCGCTCCTGGTTCTCGCCGTGATCGGCGCTCAGGCGATCCATATCGGCGCGATGTATACGCCCGGTCTTGCCGG
Organism: Pseudomonadota bacterium; assembly: GCA_030671915.1. GTDB lineage: Bacteria > Pseudomonadota > Alphaproteobacteria > UBA8366 > JADFVY01 > JADFVY01. The sequence goes on along the minus strand of DAOVHN010000011.1, from coordinate 7,699 downwards.
GATCCTCGATCTGAAGCCTATCGGGCTGGCGGCCTGGATGGCGGTCGCTGCGGTTGCGCTGACGCTGCTTGGCGTTGCGGAAATTTACAAACTGCTGCGGCCGGTCGTTGACGATGCCTAGAGCGAATCCATATGGTCGGAATAGGTTCTAGCCGACGGTATCTTTCCCGCCGGTCAGGTCGCGATAGGCGTGCCAGGAGGCGTGCCCGACCAGCGGCAGGCAGACGGCCAGTCCCACGAACAGCGTCGCCACCCCGAAGGCAATGAACCCCGTGATCAGGGCCCCCCAGAGCGCCATGACCCGCGGGTTCCTGTTGACCGCCCTGAACGACGCCCCGACCGCCGCGGGCACGCCGACATCGCGGTCCAGCAGCATCGGCAGCGAGATGGCGCTGATGGCGAATGCAGCGGCCGCCAGCGCCGCCCCCACCAATGTCCCGACCACGACAAAGGGCAGGCTTTCCGGCGCGAAGAAGACGGTATCGATGAAATCCGCCCTGGCGATGGCCCTGCCGCCGAAGAACAGGGCGAATATCAGCAGGGCGATTCGAATCCAGGCCAGCAGGAACAGCGTCAGAACCAGGCCCATCGCCGAAATCGTGCCGGCATGGGACACGAAAGACCGCAGCGCCGCACCGAGCGTAACCGGCTGACCCGACTCTAGCCGCCGGCTGACGTCGTACAGGCCGACCGCCGCGACTGGCCCAATCAGGGTAAACCCGGCCGCCAGCGGCAGGATCAGATAGAACATGTCGATGGCGTAGAGGCCGTAGATAACGACATAGCCGCCGACGCTGAACATGAAGCCATAGGAAAGGCTCACCAGTGGCGCACTCATTAAATCCCGCCAGCCCGCCGCCAGCCAGGTCCAGGGGCGGTCCATCTCCACCACCCGGATTTGCAGCGTCGGCGCCATTACGGCTTGCTCGGAATCACCCGCCTGCATTCAGCATTTTCCCTTCCGCTCATATCCGTCCGCCCCGAAACTCTCAGGCGATCCCGCAAACAATCTCAAAGGATTCGACCAGTCAGGCCGGCTCCGGCCCTTCATCTTCCTGTTTGGCGCCGTCCAGAGATCGCGCCTTGCGGTCGCGTTCGTCCCCGTCGCGCAGCTTCTCCGCCTTGGCGCGGCCGTGCCGCACGCGGTTCTCCTCCGCCTCGGCCTTGGTGCGTTCCTTTTCGCGGGCCTTGCGATAACGGTTGAGATTGACGACTTCCGCCATTTCTTGTTTTCCCCTGTCCGGCCACAATGCCATATATGATAGTAGCGCGGCAATTTGGTAGCTTAAGCCCTGCGGCGTAATCCGCAAGCCCGAATGATTTACGCCACTAATTTAAGGGGTCGTCTGTTGAAGCGATTTTTCGCCTTCCTTCTTCTGTTGTGCGTCCTGGCGGTGGCGGCGCTGGTTGTCGCGCCTTCCTTTATCGACTGGAATGCCTATCGCGGCGAACTGGCGGCACTGTTGAGCCGCACCGTCGGCCGCCAGGTCTCGATCGACGGCGATCTGGAAATGGCGATCCTGCCGTCGCCCCATCTGAACGTCCGCGACGTCCGGATCGCCAATATCGAGGGCGCGTCGGAGGTGGACCTGGCGCGCGTCGGCGAAATTCGCATGAAGATCGCGCCCGGCCCACTGTTCGGCGGGCGGATCGCGGTCAGCTCGCTGCTGCTGGTCGAACCCGTCATCAGCCTGGAAACCATGCCGGATGGCCGGGTCAACTGGGATATCGCGGCCAACGGCGGCCAATCCGCGCCCGGCGGGCAAGGCGAACCCGCGGGAAAGTCCGCGCTGCCGCTCCAGATTTCGTTTGAGCGAGTCGCCATCGCCAACGGTACGCTGGCCTGGCAAGGCGCCAACGGCAGTACGCAAAAGCTGGAACGGCTGAACACCCAGATCGCCATGGCCGATCTTGTCGGTCCGCTGAAGCTTGAAGCCAGCGCCAATTACAGGGATTTGCCCTTTACGATCAACCTGCTTCTGGGCAGGCGCGACACCGGCAAGCCCACATCGGTAAATGCGCGGATCGCACTCGCCGACGGTGTGGGAGAGATTTCGTTGTCGGGCGCCGCGGACAGCAAATCGCAAACCGTCGAGGGGAAAATCGGTATTTCCGGGCCCGACGCCGCCGCCTTCGCCGCCGCGGTGGCCGGCAAGCCGGTTGCCGGACTGCCGGCTTGGGAATTCACCCTGGAATCGCCGATCAGCGCCACGGCCGAGGCGATCGAAGCGGGTGATATCTCCGTGCGGCTGGGCAAGCTGAATGCTGTCGGCCAGGCGTTCCTCGGTCTGGGTGAAACCCCGGCGCTAAAGGCCAGCCTGGACGTCGCATCCGTCGATATCGACGAGATGCTGGCGCAAGCAGGGCAGGCAGACGAGCCCGCGCCCCTTCAGGAAGACGGCGGCGGCGAACCGCGGGATCCCGCGGCGATCCCCGAAGGGTTCGATGCCGAGGTCGACATCAAGGCCGGGATCCTGCGCTGGAGGCGCGGTATCGTCCGCGATGCCGGGTTGACCGTACAGCTTGAAGCCGGTGTGTTGACGGTCGAACGCGCCAGTGCGCAGTTGCCCGGCGGCACGGCCGTAAACCTGTCGGGCAAGGCCGTCAACGCGGATGGCGGCCCCCGGCTGGACGGCGATCTCGCCGTGATTTCGGACAATCTTCGCGCGGCGCTGGTCTGGGGCGGGGTGGCGGAAACCTCCCTGCCGGCGGACCGCCTGCGCGCGTTCTCATATACCAGCCGCATCGCCATCCAGCCCGATACGGTTAACCTGACCGACGTAAAGGCGCGGTTCGACGCAACTCGTGTTTCCGGGGCGGCCGTCATCGCCAGGCGCGAACGCCCTTCCTTCGGGGTGAGCCTCGAGCTTGACCGGATCGGTCTCGACGCCTATCTGGCAGGCCGCGGCGACGGGACGCGGGAAGCCCCGGACGCCGGCGAGGTGGAGGATCGTAGCGCCACCGGCCTGGGCGCCTTCGACGCAAATTTCGATCTCACCGTCGGCAGCCTTACCTGGCGGGACAAGACGGCATCCGCGGTGCGGGTCGACGCCCAGCTGTTCAATGGCGATCTGGCCGTGCGTAAACTGACGGTGGGCGATTTGGGCGGCGCCGCGCTGGCGATGTCCGGCTCGGTCACTGGTCTGGCCGGTGAACCCCGGGCAGTTCTCGACGTGACGCTCGATGGCCGGGATCCCGAAGCCTTTGCCAGCTTCATTGGTATGAAAAACAACGCCCTTGCGCAGCAGATCGGCCGATTCAAGGTTGTCGGGCGGGCAACGGGAACGCTCGACAAGGCCGAAATCGACGCGGTTCTGGATGCCATCGGTGGCAAGATCAGGGCCACGGGCGCCGTGGCCGGGCTGGACGGCCGGTTCGCCTGCGATCTCGCGGTTTCCGTCAGCCATGCTGACGGCGATCCCGTTCTGGCCCTGGCGATGCCGGGGCGGCGCGCCGGCGGGGCCGGTCCGCTGGAGGCCCGGTTCCGCATGTCGGGTGGCGTGGATGCGTTGGCCTTCAGTGAGATTTCCGGCAAACTCGGTGGAACGGAGTTCTCGGGAGCCATCGACGTCGCCATGTCGGGTGAGCGGCCGGATATCGTCGCCGACCTGGCTGCCGGCGTGGTTTCGCTGGACAGGCTGTTTCCAGCGAAACCGGCCGTGGCGACCGGTGCCGGCGCCCCCCCGGTACGCGGCAATGCGCGCTGGTCGCGCGCGCCGATCGACGTCACGGGGCTGCGGGATTTCGATCTGCGGCTTGCGCTACGCTCCGAGGCGCTGGTCCGGCGCAATATTCGTATCGACGGGGCCAGCCTGCGGGCGACGGTCAAAAACGGCGTCGCGACCGTCGAGGAGTTTTCCGGCCAACTGTTCGGCGGCGGCGTGAAGGCAACGGGCCGGCTGGACGCCACTGCCGCGGCCCCTTCCATGGAGGGTATTATTGCCGCGCGCGATGTATCCTCCCGGGCGGCGCTGGAGGCGTTAAGCGATTTTGCGCGGTTCGAGGGACCCGTTACCCTTGACCTCGCCCTCAACGCCACCGGCCGTAACGAGTTCGAACTGATATCGTCTCTGGCGGGGAATGGCGCCGTCACGGGCCAGGTGGAAGCGCGACTTAAGGACGACGAGCGCACCCAGGTGGGCGTCGGCGCCTTGCTGGGCGTTCTGCTGGGCGACAAGGTGCGCGAGTTGGGCGCGACGGGCGATGCGTTGGGCACGCTGATACGCGCCTTCGCCGTAGAGCCCTCGACGTTGAGCGGGGATTTCGTCATAGCCGGGGGCGTGGCGCGAACCGATAATCTGCTGCTCGACGGCAGGGACGCCCGCGCGCTCACCGTGGGCTCGGCCGATCTCGCGAACTGGTTGATCGACAGCAACACCGACATGCGCCGCGGCAAGGACAAGGACGAACCCTACATCACTCTGGGGCTGAAGGGGCCGCTGGATGCGCCGAACATAAGGGCCGGGGGGACCTGGCTGAAGCGGCCGCCCGAACCGGCCCCGCAACAGCCCCTGGCGGCGCCTGAGCCCGCGGCGACGCCGGACCCCGCGCCCGACAAGCCTAAAAAACCAGAAGATTTCATTCTGGATATATTAAAGGCTATTCAGTAGCGCGGTCGGTCCCTTTCATTATCTCGGCCAACACGAACAGCCGGATGGCGCTGGAAAGATTGCCCCGGCGCTCGCGGTCGATCCCGGTAATCAGCTTATTGGCGCTCAGGCCCCGGGCCATGGCGATGGCCAGCAATGCTTGCCAGAACGCGTTCTCGACGGAAATGCTGGTCCGGTGGCCGGCAATCACGACCGACCGCTTGCGGATTTCGCCGGCTTCCGGCGTTTGCCAGGCGACCGCACGAAGGTCCGCCAGCTCCGTATTCCCTGATTTCATCCCATTCACCGCTTTCGCCGGGTGGCCGTTGAAAAATTGAAAATCATCGCTTCGGAAAACCAATTTAAACATAGTGTTAATGAAAATAGCCTATCGTGCCGCAGTCGAAATGAATTATTTCGCCGTCGAGGTGGAGATTCCGGTGGAGGAAACCGCTGCTGAATGGGCGATGACATCGAGGGATTTTATATGGCTAGCGTGGCGACACTCACGGATACGACCATTGTCGGGGAAAACGAAGAACAGCTGGTGACGATGATCGTCGACAAACAGCTGTTCGGTATCCCCATTCTTCAGGTGCAGGATATCGTCGAGGCTTCGAAGATTACGCCGGTACCCATGGCGCCGTCGGCGATCGCCGGTGTGCTGAACCTTCGCGGGCGGATCGTGACGGTTATCGACCTGCGCAAACTTCTGGGCAATGCCGAAGAGGTTGCCTGGGATAGCCAGATGGGCGTTACCGTCGAATACAAGGGCGACCTTTATACCTTGCTGGTCGATGCGATCGGCGACGTGCGGACCTTGCCCAAGCGCGATTTCGACAGCGCCCCCTCGACGATGGAAGACAAGATCCGGCAGATTTGTTCGGGCATTTTCCGGCTTCGCGGCAATCTTCTGGTGGTTCTGGATGTCTCGCGTATCCTGCTGCCCGAAGCCATCGAGGCGACCCCGATGCTGAGCGTCGAAGACCGGCGCGCACGCAAGGAAGCCGCCCAGGCCGCAAACGACAAGACCAGGTCGGAAAGGGGTCGTCAGCTTTCGACCTTGATGACCGATTTGAACGCCTACGAAAGCGACTTCGACAGCGGGCTGGATTCGCTGGCCGGCGACGCCGACGACATCAAGGCCCGGAAAAAGGCCAACCGCAACCGCCGGCCCGTGAACGAGCGCTGGCAGGAAGTGCTGGAAGAAAAGGCGCGCCGCGAAGGCGCTACTGTCTACCGCATGCGGGAACCCGACGAGGAAGTCCTCGAAGACGCCCGCGAGGAAGAAAAAGAACAGCAGGTCGCCTGGGAAGGCGAATGGCAGGCTCGCGAGGCCGGCGAATATGTGTCCCGGCTTCCCGAGCCGGAAGCGCCGGCTGGCTTGGACGCGCCGCCGGCCCCCGACGAAACCACCCCCACGGATACCGAGTCTCCTACCGGTGTCGGTGAGCTGGTCTCGGACTGGTGGAGCAAGATGCGCGGCAAGTCCGAATCGGCCGATGACAATGCCGATGCCGATGAAAATGCCGGTCAGCCCGCGGCGGAGGGAACGCCGGTCGAGCTTCCGGCGTCCGACGAACCCGCCCCGGAACAGCCGGTAGCCGAGGAACCGGCCGCCGATGCGGCGCCGGCCAGCGAGGGTGATGGCGCAGCCAAGGCCGAGACGGCTCCCGCCAGCGCCGGCAAGAAGACCAGGAAAAGCTCTTCCGCCAAGAGCAAGGCCTCTAGCAAGGCCCCGAGCAAGGCGAAGAAGAAAAAGTAACGTTCCGCCGTCCGGGCGATCCGGACCGGAGGATCGCTAATACCAAGGCTCATTGATAATGCCGGGGGCAGCCAACAGGTTGCCCCCGGTTTTTATGGCTAGAGCGGATCGTAATTGATCGCACTCACGATCAATTGCGTGAATCCGCTCGACACCAAAGATAGAGCCGTTTCACCGTGTTGTTGGGATCGCCAAAGGCGATTCCAATCAACCTGGATCGGCTCTGGCATTCCACTCCACACAAAATAAGTCGGGCCGCGAAACCGGTGCACCGGTGTCGCGGCCCGACGGGGAGTATGCCCTTGCGGGCGAGATAAATTTACGGCTCGAGGATGATCTCCACCCTGCGATTCCGCTGCTCTTCGGTTTCATCCGCGGTAACCAGCGCCGGCTTCAATTCGCCATTCGCTTCGGTGACCATGGCGCGGACCGGCGTGTTGCCGGCTTCCAGAACCTTCGCGACGGCCTGTGCGCGCATCTCCGAAAGTTTCTGGTTGTAGTCCGACGAACCGACGGTATCCGTGTTGCCTGAAATCTTGACGATCGGGCTCCCCAGTTTCTCGGCCGCGGCTTTGGCCTCGCCGATCACCGTCTCGTCTTCCGTGTCGATGTTGAACTTGTCGGTTTCGAAATAGATCACGAAGCGGACCGACTGCGGTTTCGGTTTGGAAACCACCGGCGTCGGCGCGGCTGCGGGCTCGATCCCGTCAAGCGCTGCATAGAAACTGTCGCGGCAGCGGGTGATGTCTTCCGGCTGCCAGTTTTCTTCCTGCTCTTGCATCCAGCAGTCGAAGTAGACCTGCGCGTCGGCGGCCCTGTTCGGGTCGGCCTCGGCGGCGCCGGCATCCAGCGCGGCGGTCAGCCTGTCGCGGGCTTCCGACAGCTCGGCGACGTGATCGCCGGGCAGTCCACGTTCCTCGATTTCCTCGGGACCGACGTCGCTCCCCTCGGCCAATGTGGCCGCGCGAACGGCGAAGACATCCGAATCATAGTAGTCGCCTTCGGCATACTCCGCTTCCGATAGCCCGATATAGCCATGATAGAGGTTCTGATTGAACTCGGAACCCTGCGGTTCCATCAACTGAGCTTTATGGAGCTCCTGGCCGGTGCAGCCAGCAAGCACAAACAATCCGGCTATGGCGCCGGCAACTATAAATTTTGATTTCATAATTCTTCCCCAAAGTTATGCCGCCACTCCCCAATGGACGGCATTCGGGGTTCTTTTAACACAAATTTTACTAAATTTCAACGGGTATGGCTTGTGTTTGGCCAATTGGCTGGTTTCAGCGTCGGCTGGCACGGACGCATGCGCCGATTCACTATCCTTATAAAATATGGGGTTGCC
>DAOVHN010000615.1 GCA_030671915.1 Pseudomonadota bacterium | reverse complement strand
GTTTCCATTACCAGAAAGGCGGGGGCGATGATCGCTTATCTCGCCCTGCAGGACGGCCACGCGCAAACGCGCGACAAGCTGGCTGGCCTGTTCTGGAGCCGCAACACGGACGAACAGGCGCGCACCAACCTGCGCCAGGCCTTGTCACGATTACGCAAGGCCATGGCGAACGGCGACCAGGCGCCCCTCCTCGCTAATGCCGAACATGTGGCGCTGGACATGGCGCGTATCGATCTGGATGTTGAGCAATTCGAATCGCTGCTGGGCGAGGGCCGGACGGAAGCACTGGAACAGGCCTTGGACCTGTACCGCGGCGATCTGCTGGACGGGCTGAGCCTTCACGAAAGCGACTTCGACCACTGGCTGAGGGCTGAGCGCGAGCGGCTGCGCGTGCTGGCCATTGGCGCCTCGCTGAAACTGATCGAGAAATACGAGGCGGCGTCGGATGCGGATCGGTGCGTGGGCGCCGCGTTGCGCCTTCTGTCGATCGACCCCTTGCAGGAGTCGGCCCACCGCGCCCTGATGCGGACCTATGCGGCGCAAGGCCGGTACGCCATGGCGTTGCAGCAGTACGAGTTTTGCCGCGAGCTGCTTGTCCAGGAACTGCAGGTGGAGCCCGAAGCGGAGACCGTTGCGCTGTTCGACGAAATTCGCCGCCGCCGGTCCAACGGGAATGGGACCGCGTATGCGGGCGCGGTCGGCGATCATGTCGATCTGACGCATACGGGGGGACGGCCATCGATTGCGGTTCTGGCCTTCGCAGGCAGGGGCGGCGACGATTATTTTGTAGAAGGCATCTCGGGAAACATCTTGGCCGGTCTGACCCGGTTCCGCGACCTCTTCGTGATCTCCGGCGCGTCGTCCTTCGCGCTGAGCGGCACAGACCTCGATCCCGTCCAGGCGGGTAAGCGTCTTGGTGTCGCGCGTGTCCTGGAAGGGGCGGTTCAAAGGGTGGGCAACCGGTTGCGCGTTACGGTGCAGTTGGTCGATGCCCGGAGCGGGCGCCACCTGTGGGCCGAGAAATACGACCGCGAAACCGGCGATCTGCTGGCTGTCCAGGACGACATTACGGCTAAGATCGTTGCCTCGCTTGCCGGGCAGGTCGAGGACGCGAGCCGCCTGCGGTCCGAAACCAAGCCGCCTGGAAACATGGTGGCCTACGACTATCTGCTCCGCGCCAGACATCGCGTGAACGGGGGAACCCGGGATGACGTGCTGGAGGCCCGCCGGCTGTTCGACCGGGCGCTTGAACTGGATCCGTCACTGGCCGCGGCCTGGGCGGGCCTGGCGGTGAGCTACATATCCGAATATGAATCCGAGTGGTCGCCCGTGGGACGGCTTCAGGCGCTGGACCGTGCGCATGAGCTGGCGGAGCGGGCCGTCGCGCTGGACGACGGCTGTGCCTACGGGCACTGGACGCTGGCTTGCGTCCATTTTTACACATATTGCGACAGCCTTGCGGCGTTCCATATCGACCGGGCGATCACGCTCAATCCCAACGAATACCGGAATCACTGCGTCAAGGCCTGGATGCTGGTCTATATGGGTAAGCCGGCCGAAGGGATCTCCTGCGCCCTCGAGGGGCGATCGATCAACCCTATCGCCTCCGCCGGATGCCATATCAATATCGGCGTCGCGGAATATTCGGCTGGCAATTACCAAGCCTCGATAGACGATTTGCTCGGGGCGCAGAAGCTAGGCAATATACGCGACTTTTTCCTTGCCGCCGGTTACGCGCAACTAGGCGACCGGCGTCAGGCGAACAGGCTCGCCGCTGATATCGCGTGGCGATCCTCGCGGCTGGTCGAACCTTATGACGGGCCGGAAGAGGCGCGCTGGCGCGCCTATCTGGAAAGCATGTTCCCCTATCGCGACACTGGCGACATGGAGCATCTCCTGGAAGGCCTGCGCAAGGCGGGGCTGCCGGTATAGCCTGCCCGCTATGGTCGCCAGAAGCCTCTCTACAGCCACCTCAGCCAGCGTGAAATAAGGATTACGATGACGGCCAGGGCCGCCTCGGCGGATGCCAGGGTGCCGAATCCCGACGAATGGTCAGCGCCCGGTGCGCAACGGGGCCAGAATTAATGCAAGATCGGCCGATGCGGGAACGGCGCGTTCGGCGACGCCTATTCGCAGCGCGGCAGG
>DAOVHN010000441.1 GCA_030671915.1 Pseudomonadota bacterium | reverse complement strand
CTTGCCGCCCTCGTCGTCCGGGGTATAGCTGTCGTTATGGAGCAGCCGTCGGTCCGCGGTATAGCGGTTGACCATAGAATCCATATTGCCGGCGGTGACCCCGAAGAACAGGTTCGGGGTCCCCAACGCCTTGAAGGGGTCCGCCGACTGCCAGTCCGGCTGGGCGATGATACCGACGCGGAAACCCTGCGCCTCCAGCAACCGCCCGACGATCGCCATGCCGAAGCTGGGATGGTCCACATAGGCGTCGCCGGTGACGACGACGATGTCGCAGCTGTCCCAACCCAGCAGGTCCATCTCTTGCCGCGACGTGGGCAGGAACGGCGCCGCCCCGAACTTGTGCGCCCAGTGCTTGCGGTGGGAGAAAATGTTTTTCGCTTCGGACATAAAAATTCCCGGGACCCTGACGAGCCTCATAGATAGACCGTTCCCGCCGCCGGTCAACGCCGGACGCCGGAGGCACCATGTCATAAGCGCCAAGCATATACTCGTTATCGGCGACAATAAAGGCTTGGCAGACAGCCTGATCCATCGCAAAACACATACCGATAGCGGAGCCGCCAAGATGCCCAAGTTCGCCGCCAACCTGACCATGATGTTCAACGAGGTCGATTTCCTCGACCGCTTCGCCGCCGCCGGCGCGGCCGGCTTCGAAGAGGTGGAATATCTCTTCCCCTACGCCTTCGTGGCCGATGAGCTGGCCTCGCGGTTGAAAGACAACGGCCTGACCCAGGTATTGCATAACCTGCCGGCCGGCGACTGGGACGCGGGCGAGCGCGGCATCGCCATCCTCGCCGACCGCAAGGACGAATTCCGCGCCAGTGTCGACATGGCGATCGCCTACGCCACAAAGCTGGGTGCGCCGCAGCTGAACTGCCTGGCGGGCATCGCCCCGGCCGCCGCCGATGCCAGCCAGTTGAAGGATACTTTCGTCGAGAACCTGGCCTGGGCCGCCGACGCTTTCAAGTCGGCCGGCATCAAGCTGCTGATCGAGGCGATCAACACCCGCGATATCCCCGGCTTCTACCTGAACCATACGAAGCAGGCCGCCGACATCATCGCCGAGACCGGATCGGATAATTTGTTCATCCAGTACGACATCTATCACATGCAGATCATGGAAGGCGACCTGGCCCCGACGATCGAGGCCTACCTCGGCCAGATTTCGCATATGCAGCTTGCCGACACCCCGGGCCGGCATGAGCCGGGCACGGGAGAGATCAACTATCCCTTCCTGTTCGACCATATCGACCGCATCGGCTACCAGGGCTGGATCAGCTGCGAATACAAGCCGGCCGGCAAGACCGAGGACGGCCTCGGCTGGTTGAAGCCTTACCTCTGAGTTTACGGGAGCTATAGAAATGAAAATCGGATTCATCGGCCTTGGCATCATGGCGGCGCCGGCTGGAACCATTCGACGATGGTGCGCGCTCTGGAAATCATGACTGATCATGAACTCGCCTGGTGTTCCGGATCCGGAACACTAACTTTTTGAATCACACTAGCGCTGACACGCAGTCCTTGAGGCTGTAGTTAATAGGGGGCGGCGGACAGCAGTATCTACCGCCCCTGTTTTATTGTTTGCCAGTATCGGGCCCGAAATGACTGAACCCAGGACTATCCTCCTCGACCTCTTCCAGGCAGCCCTCGCCGCCGCCGACCCCGCCAGGGTGCTGCCCGGCTTCCTGCCGCCGCCGCCCAAGGGGCGCACCGTCGTGGTCGGCGCGGGCAAGGCTGCGGCCTCTATGGCCAAGGCGGTTGAGGCGCACTGGGACGGCCCGCTGGAGGGCCTGGTCGTCACCCGCTACGACCACGCCGTGCCCTGCGAGCGGATCGAAGTCATCGAAGCCGCGCATCCGGTGCCCGACGCGGCCGGGCGCGAGGCCGCCGGAAGAATTCTCGAACTCGCCTCGGGCCTGGGCCCCGACGACTTATTGCTTTGCCTGATATCGGGCGGCGGCTCGGCGCTGCTGGCGCTGCCGGCCGATGGGCTGACGCTGGAGGACAAGCAGGCGATCTCGAAGGAGTTGCTGCGCTCGGGCGCCGACATTTCCGAGATGAACTGCCTGCGCAAGCATCTGTCCGCCATCAAGGGCGGGCGGCTGGCGGCGGCGGCGCACCCCGCGCAAGTTGTCAGCCTGCTGATCTCCGACGTGCCGGGCGACGATCCGGCGACCATCGCGTCGGGCCCCACCGTGCCGGACCCCACCAGCCTGGCCGACGCCAAAGCGGTGCTGGAAAAATACGGTATCACTCCGCCGCCGGCGATCGCCGGCCACCTGGAAAACCCCGGGTCTGAATCGCCGAAGCCGGGCGACCCGCGGCTCGCTACATCGACCATCGAGATGATCTCCGCCCCCCAGGCCTCGCTCGAAGCGGCAGCCGAGGTGGCGCGCGCCGCCGGCGTTACGCCCCTCATATTGGGCGACGCCATCGAGGGCGAGGCGCGCGAAGTCGCGAAGGTCATGGCCGGCATGGCGCTGCAGACGGTGCGACACGGCCAGCCGGCGCCCGCGCCCTGCGTGCTGCTGTCGGGCGGCGAGACGACGGTGACCGTGCGCGGCAAGGGCCGCGGTGGACGCAACGCCGAATTCCTGTTGGCGCTGGCGGTAGCGCTCGACGGCCAACCCGGCATCCACGCCTTCGCCGGCGACACCGATGGCATCGACGGCACCGAGGACAATGCCGGCGCACTGCTGTTCCCCGACAGCATCGCGCGGGCCGAGGCAAAGGGCGTCAGCGCCAAGGCAAGGCTGGCCGACAATGACGGCTACGGCTTCTTCTCCGCGCTCGGCGACCTCGTCGTCACCGGCCCGACCCTGACCAACGTCAACGACTTCCGCGCGATCCTGGTCTTGCCGGAATAAAAATCAGCCAGCCCGCGTATTGTCTGGCGTCCGGCACGCTTACCGCTCCAACAGGTCCAGCAAGCCTAAGGTCATAGCCGGCAGATAGGTGATGAGGAGAACGGTAATCAGCAGAATAACGACGTATGGGACGGTGGCGAGGTAGATCTCCGGGAGACTCTTCTTGAACCGGTAGGCCGAGAGAAACAGGTTCTCTCCCATGGGCGGCATCAGATAGCCAAGTTGCATATTGGCCAGGAATATGATGCCGAGATGCACCGGGT
>DAOVHN010000342.1 GCA_030671915.1 Pseudomonadota bacterium | reverse complement strand
TCGCGCTCGAAGGGGCTGTTCAGCAGCCCGGGAGGCCGCCAGAGGAGCCGCGCGATTTCGGCCTGCGCCTGGGGAAGGTCCCTGTTCGCCGCAATGCAGATCCATTTTCGGCGCTCCGTGTCTAAAGTCGCCTGCCGGTAGGCAAGGAACGCCGCCCTGGCGTCCCCCGCCCGGGCGGCCGCCAGCACTTCCTCCGGCGCAGGCCCAACATCGGGCTGCGGTTCCAGCGCCCATTCGGCACAGCCGGCCAGAGGCACCGTTATCGCGATCACCGCTATTCTGACGGTACGCCACATCTGGAACCTGCGCGCGACATGATTTGAATGGCCTTCATAAGGCCCACGCTATCGCACCGATAGCATTGACGTGGATCAGTCGCGCCGATCGACCCTCGAAATTCTCTAAGCCCCCTGCACCGGCAGAAACGCCGGCGCTTCCACGCTCACGAAAGTTTCCGAGGAGAACCCGTTGAACCGGGTCGCCATGGAATTCGAGTAGGCGCCGATCTGGCCTAATTCGATCCAGTCGCCCTCGCCTGCATCCGCCGGCAGCGCGATGGCATGGGGCAGCACGTCGGTCGAATCGCAAGTCGGGCCGAAGATGGTGAAATCCGTCATGCCCGGCGCCACGTCGCCGCCCGGGCGGATCAGCCGGGCCGGCAGTTGCACGTCGGCGACCGCCGGCTCCGACAGGCTGTGGAAAATGCCGTCATTGATATAGAGTGCATTGCCCTTGCGCAGCTGAATCTGCACGACCAGCGACATCGCGTCGGCCACCATCGCACGGCCAGGCTCGCACATGACGATGCAGTCGGGCCCGATCGGCATATCGCGCAGGCCATCGCGGATAACGGCGAAGAAATCCTCCAGCGGCGGCACGGCGTGGTTGGCGTAAGCCGCCGGGAAGCCGCCACCGACGTCGAGATAGTGGATCGGCACGCCCGCCGCACCTATCACCTGGGCGGCCAGGTCCAGCGCGGTGCGCCAGGCCGCCGGTTCGCCGCACTGCGATCCCACATGGAAGGCCAGACCGGTTTCCAGCCCCGCCTCGTGCACGGCGCGCAGCAATTCCGCTGCCTCGGCCGGCGGTGCGCCGAACTTGGCGGACAACTCGAACAATGCGTTGCCGCCGGGCGTCGACAGCCGCACCAGCACCGCGATATCGCGCCGTCCCACGGCCTCGAGAATCTTGGTCAGCTCCTCGGCATGGTCGATCACGTAATGGCGCACGTCATAGACTTCGGCCGCCGACAACAGCGCGGCGCGCGATTTGACCGGATGCATGAAATAGGTTTCGGCCGCGGGGTGCGCCTCGCGCACCTGGGCAATTTCGGGCAGTGAAGCAGTGTCGAAATGCTCGATCCCCGCTTCAAACAGGTGATGCAGCACCGCCGGGTGCGGATTGCATTTTACCGCATACATGACGCGCCCCGGAAAACCCTCGATGAAACGCCGTGCATTCTCGGCCAGCACATGCGGACGCAGGCAATAGACCGGATAGCTGGGCTCCAGCGCCGCAACCATGGCGTCGGCGTCCTCGAACCCGCGCATCAACGGGCCGCGCCCGCGCGCGGCCGAGCCGGATTCCAGCGAATTAAACGAGTCAGGTATCTTGTACATGGCCATATTCCCGATCGGACCTGAAATTAAACCGGCATCCTCCCCGGCGGGATCGCGCGTTATAAATCGCGTCATGGCTCCCGATAATCAGGCCGAAGGCGGCCATCTACCTTGTTTGATTGTAGTCCACAAGCCCTAATTTCCGATTAATGAATATTGTGCAGCCGGACAGGCTACGCTCTTCCACGCCACCCGTGCTATGCTGGCCCCATGAGCGCTGAACAGCATGGAAAATTCCGCCGCCGGCTGCGCCTGGCCGCGCGGATAACGGGCATTCCGCTGCTGGCCGCCGGCGCGGCGCTGGCCCTTTGGGCATGGTCTACCCTGCCGAAGACCAGCGGCGAGGTAAAGCTTTCGGGCCTGGCCGGCGAGGTCGAGATTTTCCGCGACGAAAACGGCGTGCCCCATATCTTCGCCGACAGCGCCAATGACGGCTATTTCGCGCTGGGCTACGTCCATGCGCAGGACCGGCTGTGGCAGATGGAATTCACCCGACGGCTGGGCGCCGGGCGGCTGGCCGAGGCCATCGGCGAGCCGGGCCTCGGTGCTGACCGGTTCCTGCGCACGCTGGGCCTCTATCGCCATGCGGAAATAGCAGCCACACGCCTGTCGCAGCCGGCCCTCGGGGCGCTGGAAGCCTATGCCGCCGGGGTCAACGCCTGGCTGGAGCATGGCGCGGCCTTGCTGCCGCCTGAATTCCTGCTGCTGAATTACGATCCCGAGCCCTGGCGCATTACCGACAGCATCGTCTGGGGCCATTTGCTGGCCTACCAGTTGTCGGCCAACTGGCATGGCGAGCTGTATCGTGCTGGGTTGATCCGCAATATGGAGCCGGAACGGGTTGCCGAGCTGTGGCCGGATGACCCGCCGGATGCGCCGGTCACGCTGGATGCCGCGCGGCGCACGGCGCAGTTGGATATCGGGGCGCTGCTGGCAGCCGTCCCGCCGGAACTGCAATCCCACAGCGCCTCCAACGCCTGGGTGCTGGCGGAGCCGCGCACCACCACCGGCGCGCCGATCCTGGCGAACGACCCGCATCTCGGCTTCACCGCGCCCAACACCTGGTATCTGGCGCGCATCGAGACGCCGGAGCTGACGGTCATCGGCGCCACCGTCCCCGGCGTGCCCTTCGCCATCCTGGGCCACAACGGTCACGTCGCCTGGGGCATGACCAGCACGGGCGGAGACACGCAGGATCTGTTCGTCGAGACCGTGGACCCCAAAGACCCGGCGCAATATCTGACGCCCGATGGCCCGCGCCCCTTCGAAACCCGCACGGAGATCATCCGGGTCAAGGGCGGCGAGGATGTGGAACTGACCCTGCGCGCCACCCGCCACGGCCCGGTGATTTCCGACGTGCTGGAGGACAACAAGGGGCGGGCCGGCGAAACCACGGTGATTGCACTGGCCTCGGCCTCGGGTGGGCCGGGTAACCGTACGATCGAGGCGCTGGCCACCATGCCCCGCGCACGCAACGCCGCGGAGTTCGAACGCAATGCATCGAACTTCCAGGCGCCGCTGGTCAATATATTCTTCGCCGACCGGGACGGCGCGGTAGGCTTCGTCACGCCGGGCCTGGTGCCGCTGCGCCGCACGGGCGACGGCCGCTATCCGGTCGACGGCGCTTCCGGCGATTACGATTGGATTGGCTTCGTGCCGGAGGACGAGATGCCGCGCATCGTCAACCCGGCGGCGGGCGTCGTGGTAAACGCCAACAACCGGCTGGTCGGCCCCGACTACCCCTACATGATCACCCGCAACTGGGACCATTCCTACCGCGCCGAGCGGATCCACGAACTGCTGGGCGAGAGCGAAAAGCAATCCGTCGAGGACTCCATGCGCCAGCAGGAGGACATCCTGTCGGTGGCCGCGCGCGAACTGGCGCCGCGCATGGTGGCGGCGGCCGGAAATGGTGGCGGCGAAAGGGCGGATCAGGCGTTGGAACTGCTGGCCGAATGGGATTTCCGGATGGCAGCGGACCGGCCCGAACCGCTGATCTACACGGCCTGGCTGCGCCATGCGGTGAAACGGATCGCCGGCGACGAGATGGGCGAGAATTTTTCCGGCTACTGGCGGCCCCGTCCCGCCTTCGTGGACTATGTGCTGGCGCGCGGCGCCCACTGGTGCGCCGGCGACGATTGCGCGCTCGAGATGCGCGACGCCCTGGCCGATGCGCTGGACGAAATCACCGCGGCCCTGGGCGACGACATGGCGACCTGGCGCT
>DAOVHN010000587.1 GCA_030671915.1 Pseudomonadota bacterium | reverse complement strand
CGCCGGACTGCAGGGCGCGGAGAAAAAAATGTCAGGAATAAGAAGCGCTAAAGGGCTGGACGTGGGTAGGAAAAGGCCCTTGGTGACAATAATGATCATGCTGGCCGTCATTTTCATGGCGGCCGCATGTTCTTCCGGTTCAGTGGAAACCACGTAGCCGGCGGGCAAAACAGCTTTGGCCCTGCAAGCCGTTCCAGAGCCTGGGGAGATGCTGGAACAGTCGGCCACCAGGCAGCCCGTTTCACCGGTGCGTTCGATCGCACTCGAGAGAACGCTGGCCGACATGCTCGGCAATCCCGGTTCTGTCACCTATCGCAACAGTGCCGCTGGCTGGTCCGTGCCGGCGGATATTTCCGTTGCCACGGTCTACCGGAATCGCGGCTATCGCCCGATATGGGTTTCGGGCGACGGCCGGTTTACGCCACGGGGCGTATTGCTGATCGACCGGTTGGCTGACGCGCGGATGGACGCGATGGACCCGGCCACCTATCGCACCGAAACAATCCGCAATGCCATGGCGCAGGGCGACGCGGTCGGGCTTGCCGCCGCCGAGTTGATGTTGAGCGAGGCGTTGATACGGTATTCGGCCGATCTGTGGGATCGGAAAGACAAGGATATAAGCCTTCTGGGGCGCGCCGCCGCGGCCGAGGAGTTCGGCGCTTTCCTGAGGGATTTGGCGCCCACGGACCCCGCCTATGCGCGGCTGCGCTACGCCCTTGCGAAATATAATGCGATCGTGATGGTCGGCGGATGGGAAACCATCCCGGCGGGCGGGACGCTGCGTTCTGGCGCATCGGATAGCCGCGTTCCCGCCCTGCGCCGCCGCCTGGCGTTTTCCGGCGATCTGCCGAAGGACGTGGAGACCGAAACGACCTATTTCGACGGCGAACTGGAAAAGGCCGTAAAGCGCTTCCAGGCGCGCCACGGCCTGGCCCAGGATGGGGCGGTCGGCGCCAAGAGCCTTAAGGTACTGAACGTACCCGCGGAAATTCGGGCCGAACAGCTTGCCGAGAATTTGCGCCTGCAACGCAAACCCGAATCCCGCTTCGGCGACCGCGCCATCGTGGTCAATGTTGCGGCGTACGAGCTTGTAATGTTCGACGGCGGCAAGGAAGTTCTGCGCAGCCGGACGATCGTCGGCCTGCCGGACTGGGAAACGCCCCGGCTGGTGAGCGAGCTGAAATGGCTGGAGATCAATCCGACATGGTCGGTGCCGCGCAACATCGCGGTCAAGGAAATCATGCCGAAGCGGCGCCGTGACGGAATCGAGTATCTCGACAAGCGCGGCTTCCGTCTCTTCGATGCGAAATGGCAGGAACTGGACAGCGGAGAGGTGGATCTGGCGGCCATCAAGGGCGACGCCCTACCTTTTATTCTACGGCAGGACCCGGGGCCCCGTAACCCGCTGGGCAACGTCAAGTTCAATTTCCCGAACGGCGAATCGATTTATCTGCATGACACCCCGTCGCGCCGTCTGTTCAAGCGGGCCAACCGCGCGATCAGCCATGGCTGCGTTCGGGTCGAGGCCGCCGCGAACCTGGCGATGTCGCTGCTGCGGGAAGAAGGCTGGACACAGGCCGACTACGACAGGGTTCTGAAGTCGGGCAAGACCTATCGCGTCAAACTGCACAATCCGATGCCGATATATATCATCACGCGGACCGCCTGGGTGGAGGCGGATAACAGCGTACAATTCAGAAACGACCCCTATGAAAAAGGCAAGAGCCTGCAACTTGCTTTAAATTAAGAAAAAAGCCGTCAATAAGTTTTCAAGCGGAAACCTTCCGTAAACCTTTGTATTCGATAGTGGCCCTGTTCAATCGGCTGAAGAGGCGATTGACGTTCCGGAATTTATGGTTAACATCGGAGCGCGATGGGTATGAAGGGTTGTTTCTCCACTGAACCGGCGGGTAAGGAATTCCGACGGCGTTCGGTTTTATGTCTGGGCTTGGCCGGTCTGGCCAGCTTTGCGGCGAATCCTGCGCTGGCGGCTCTCGAAGGCGTCCGTGAGCGCAAGCTTTCGCTGCACAATCTTCACACGGGTGAGACCATTCGCACCACATTCTGGGCCGACGGCGTGTTCCAGATCGATGCCTTGCGCGATATCGATTTCGTGCTGCGCGATTTCCGGACCGGCGATGTCTCGGAAATCGACCCGCAGTTGCTTGTCCTGCTGCACCGGATTACGCAGGCTGCCGGCGTGGACAAGCCCTTCGAGGTCATTTCGGGCTATCGTTCGCCGAAGACCAACGCGGCGCTGGCCAGCAACAGCAGCGGAGTCGCCAAGCGCAGCCTG
>DAOVHN010000666.1 GCA_030671915.1 Pseudomonadota bacterium | reverse complement strand
GGGGTCGATGTCTCGCAACTCAACCGCCTCGTCGCCCAGGATAAACCGGATATGGGCGCGCATGCTCTTAGCTTCCACGGTAGGTGGAATAGCCGAAGGCCGAAATCAGCAGGGGCACATGGTAATGCTGTCCGGCGGCCGAGACGCCGAATCGGACCGGCACTTTGTCCAGGAAGGCCGGCGAGGGCAGGTCCTGGCCGGCGCCCTTGAAGTAGTCGCCGACATGGAAGACGAGCTCATATTCGCCCGGGCCGAAATCGTCGCCGGTCAGCAGCGGTTCGTCGCAGCGACCGTCGTCGTTGGTGCGCACGGTCTTGAGCGCGGTGCGATCGTCGCCCGCCAGGCGATAGAGATCGATCCGCAGCCCGGCGCCGGGCTTGCCGGACGATGTGTCGAGCACATGGGTGGTGAGTTTTCCGCCCGCCATTTCGCGTTCCTCCGTGAACCATGGCGGGCCCAGGCATATTGCCTGGAACTCTTCGAGTAAGCCCGCCTGAACTTTCTTCTTCTTGGTCTTATGGAGCCACGATACAGATGGAAGAGGGCGCGGGATACAGTTCTTCGCGGGAAGGACTTTCAAAAATTACTGAAAAAAGAAGCTGGGCGTTCCGCTGTATTATAATAGTGGCCGTTTTATAAGGCGGCCGAAGGGAAAGGGAGATCCATGTCGTCCGACTATCCACGCGACCTTGTCGGTTACGGGCCGAACCCGCCGAAGGCCGATTGGCCGGACGGCGCGCGCGTCGCCGTGCAGTTCGTGATGAATTACGAGGAAGGCGGCGAAAACTGCATCCTGCATGGCGATGCGGAGTCGGAGTCCTTCCTGTCGGAAATCGTCGGCGCCCAGCCCTGGAAAGGGCAGCGCCATATGAGCATGGAGTCCATTTATGAATATGGCAGCCGGGTTGGCGTCTGGCGCCTGCTGGACCTGTTCCGGGCCCGGCAAATCCCGATCACCGTCTTCGCCGTGGCCATGGCGCTTGAGCGCAATCCGCTGGTTGCCGAGATTGCGCTAAAGGACGGGCACGAGATCTGCAGCCACGGCTATCGCTGGATCGACTATCGGTCGACGCCCGAGGAGATCGAGCGCGAGCATATGCACAAGGCGATCGAGATCATCAGGCGCATCACCGGCGAGCGCCCGCTCGGCTGGTACGCCGGGCGGACAAGCCCGAACACGCGCCGGCTGGTCGCGGAAGAGGGCGGGTTCCTTTACGATGCCGACGATTACAGCGACGACCTGCCGTTCTGGAGTCGTGCCGTCGACAAGCCGCATCTGATCGTGCCCTACACGCTGGACAATAACGACATGCGCTTTGCCTCCCCGCAGGGCTTCAATTCGGGCGACCAGTTTTACGCCTATCTGCGTGACGCCTTCGACACGCTTTACGCCGAGGGGGTAGAAACGCCGCGCATGATGTCGATCGGCCTGCATTGCCGGCTGGTCGGCCGGCCCGGACGCCTGGCAGCACTCGCGCGTTTCATTGACCACGCGCAGTCGCACGACCGGGTCTGGTTCTGCCGCCGCATCGATATCGCCCGCCATTGGCGCGAGCATTATCCCTGGAGCGGCGCATGACCCGGCGGGATTTCGTCGAACGGTTCGGCGGCGTGTTCGAGCATTCCCCCTGGATCGCCGAGGGCGCCTGGGATACCGGGCTGAGCCTGGACAGCGCCGGCGAACTGCATGCAAGGATGTGCGCGGTGCTGCGGTCGGCCTCGCGCGAGCAACGGCTGGGTGTGTTGAACGCCCATCCGGACCTGGCCGGCAAATTGGCGGTGGCGGGACAATTGACCGCGGACTCGACCGCGGAGCAGGCCAGCGCCGGGCTGGACAAATGCAGCCCGGCGGAGTTCGACCAACTGCAGGCCCTGAACAGGGCTTACAAGGTGAAGTTC
>DAOVHN010000594.1 GCA_030671915.1 Pseudomonadota bacterium | reverse complement strand
GAGGGAGAGGTCGATCAGCGTGGGTCGCGTGGCGTGCGCGGTGTTCGGCCCTATTTCAACTGGGTCAGGATGAATATCCGGATTCACAGCGGCGAAACGCCGGAACGGCTGGAGAAGCTGAAGAAGAATGTGGAATATCGCTGCCCGGTGATGAATCTCTTCCGCTCGGCGGATGTGGAGGTTGAGGCGAACTGGGAGCTTGTAGGGGAATAGAAAATGCAGATGCGGAATCTGGGAGATCAGGGCCTGCGCGTGCCGGCCATCGGGCTGGGCTGCATGGGCATGTCGACGGCCTATGGCGAGCGCGACGACGAGAGTTCGACCAGGGCCATCCACCGCGCCATCGAACGCGGCGCCGGCTTCCTCGACACCTCCGACGCCTACGGCAACGGGATCAATGAGGAGCTGGTCGGCAAGGCCATCGCGGGAAAACGCGATCAGGTGATCCTGGCCTCCAAGTTCGGCAATATCCGGCTGCCCGACGGCGGGCGCGAGATCGTCGGCCGGCCCGACTATGTGCCCCAGGCCTGCGATGCCAGCCTGAAACGGCTGGGGGTCGATCATATCGACCTCTATTACCAGCATCGCGTCGACCCCACCGTGCCGATCGAGGAAACCGTCGGCGCCATGGCCCGGCTGATCGAGGCCGGCAAGATTCGTTATCTGGGGCTCAGCGAGGCCGGGCCGGAGACCATCCGCCGGGCAAACGCCACCCATCCGATTTCCGCATTGCAGTCGGAATATTCGCTCTGGTGCCGGGACCTCGAGGCCGACGTGCTGCCGGCCTGCCACGAATGCGGCATCGGTTTTGCTGCCTACAGCCCGGTCGGCCGTGGCTTCCTGACCGCCACCATCAAGGATCTTCGCGCCGACCTGCTGGCCAAGGACCGGCGCCACGATCACCCGCGCTTCCACCCGGAAAATTTCGAGAAGAATCTGAAACTGCTGCCGGTTCTGGAGGAGGTCGCGGCCGCGAAAGGCTGCACGCCGGGCCAGTTGGCCCTTGCATGGCTGCTGGCAAAGGGCAAGGATATCGTACCGCTCCCCGGCACCAAGCAGGCGGACCGCGTGGACGAAAATCTCGGCGCCATGGACGTGATCCTGGACGACGAGGATATAAGGAAGCTGGAGAACGTGTTCAAACCGGGCGTCACCGCCGGTACGCGTTATCCGGCGGGACAGATGAAACGGATCGGGATATAGACGGGAGGAGAAGAGAGATGCAGCAGCGTGAACTGGGCAAGAGTGGCCTGAAGGTCCCGGCCGTGGGGCTGGGCTGCATGACCATGACGGCGATCTACGGCCAGCCGGACGACGACCGGTCCATCGCCACCATCCACCGTGCCATCGAACTGGGCGCCAATTTCATCGATACCGCCGACATGTACGGCCAGGGCTCGAACGAGGAGTTGGTTGGCCGCGCCATCGCCGACCGGCGCGAGCATGTGATCCTGGCCACCAAGTTCGGCAATGTTCGGCTGCCCGACGGCGGGCGAGAGATCGTCGGCCGGCCCGACTATGTGCCCCAGGCCTGCGACGCCAGCCTGAAGCGGTTGGGGATCGATCATATCGATCTCTACTACCAGCACCGCGTCGACCCGACTGTCCCGATCGAGGAAACGGTCGGCGCCATGGCGCGGCTGATCGAGGCGGGCAAGGTCCGTTATCTGGGGCTTAGCGAGGCCGGGCCGGAAACCATACGACGCGCCAACGCCACGCATCCGATTTCAGCATTGCAGTCGGAATTTTCGCTCTGGACCCGCGACCTTGAGGAAGAGATCCTGCCGACCTGCCGCGAACTGGGCATCGGGTTGGTGCCATACTCGCCGCTGGGCCGCGGCTTCCTGACCGCAACCATCCACGGCTTCGACGACCTGGCCGAGAAGGACCGCCGCAAGGACCTGCCGCGCTTTCAGGACGGCAACCGGGAGGAAAACCTGAAGCTGCTGGCCCCGCTTGAGGAAATCGCCGCCAAGCATGGCTGCACGCCGGCGCAGGTGGCGCTGGCCTGGATCCTGGCCCAGGGCGACGACATCGTCCCGATCCCCGGCACCAAGCGGCCGGAACGGGTGGACGAGAATCTCGGCGCGCTGGACGTGACGCTGGACGATGGCGACCTGACGAAACTCGACAGTACCTTCACCCCCGGCGCCGCGCTGGGCACCCGCTACCCGGCGGGCGGGATGAAACGCGTCGGGCTTTAACCGGCCTCGGTTCTTCACATTTCCGTTAG
>DAOVHN010000393.1 GCA_030671915.1 Pseudomonadota bacterium | reverse complement strand
TATGGCTGCCCGAATATTACCCTCGCTGTTGCGGGCGGTGGCTCGATCAATACCAAGACCGCTCCATTTTTCCGGATTTATCCCCATCGGCGATATCGTTTTGCCTATCCGCACAAAGTCCGCCATTGGCTGCAGGGGGCCGGCGGCCTGCTCGCGAAACATAATGGCTCTCACGAGGTCGGGATTCACGCCATGTTCTTTGGCCAACCGCTCAATGGTCGCGCCATGTTCGAAAACCTTCGCCTTCGCGTAATTGGAGGTCACAGTATCCTGCCACCGTTTGTCACCTTTCGCATCGGGATTATCGGCGACCTCGAACACTGCATCGATATCCCAGTTGATCGCGTTCAAGCGGTCCTGTTCCATGTTGTAGATCGGGCGGCCGTCCGAGGTTCGCCTGACCGGAACGCCGGTCAGCTCATGCATGCCGTCGATCGAGAACGCATCGACCCAGCGGCCATACGGCACGAATGTGCGTTCACCCTCGTTCCAGCGCCATGCGCTGCGCCGTCCGTCCGTGCCGCCAACGTGATAGACTTGGTCGTCCTCCAGGGCGCCTCGGTCAATCCTGCCATCGTCCGATCTTGGTAATTCCTTCCAGCCGGGAAGCGGGTCACCGCCGAAACCCGCCCACCCAAGCCAGACCGCCATATTTCTCCGTTTCCGGTTCTGTTTCTGGGCATCGACCGTGGCTCCCGCTTCGCCGTCCGCCGCCGCACCGTCGCCCAAGCCCGTCTCGTCATCCTCTAGACCGGCGGGGAGTCCGGGGTCGGCTTCTTCCAAGCCCACCATACCCGCGTCGTCCATACTTTCCTCGCCGGCCTCGGGTGCAACCGGATCTCCCCGCGCCTCCCGTTCGAGGGCCATATCCTTGACGGAGGTCCTACGCTCCGGGCCCGCTTTGCCCAGCGGCAGTGGCGGGGTCGGGGCATCGGATTCGGCGGGGTCCGGGGACGCGGTCTCCACTTCCACCCGAATCAGCGCCTCACCGTCGTACAGCAGGACGCCGCCGTCGGCCGCGCGGTAATACACACCGTTTTTCAGGCTGCCCATGTCGAGTTTCCGCCCGCCATGTTCGCCTTTGTCGATGATCGGCAAGGCCGGCAGCAGGTTGGAATCCTCGGGCCTCGCCAGCGTCAGTGTCGCCCGGCCGTCCTTGGCGGATTTCTCCATGCCGTTGGCGAGCAGGCGCGGGAGGTGGTGCATGTCGGCGTGGGCCAGCAGCAGGGCCGTGTTGGCGTCGATTTCGCCGGTTAGCTCCGCCGCCAGCATGCCGGCATGGGCGCCGTAGCGGGCGCGCAGATCCGCGATGATGGCGGGGCGGTCGGCGGGGGTGGCCTTGGCGAGTTGGTCGGCGATCTCGTCGCGCTCGGCCTCGCTCAGCAGGCGCGGCTGCTCGATGCCCATCTCGCGCTGCAGGCCGAGCCGTTGCTGGATGGCTTTGCGCGCCAGGGTCGGGTCGTCGGGGTTTTCTTGCGCCGCCGCGAAGGCCGTGGCCACGTCGTCGTCGCGCATGGCCCAGCCGGCCGGGTCTTCGGCGCGGGCGGCGAGGATTTCGTCGGCGGTCTCGCGGCGGATGGCGTGGGCAGCATTGCGTTCGTCGGTGTCGCGTGGGCCGCCGCCGGGGGCCTGTTGCGCGATGTCGGCCTCGATTTCGTCTTCCGTCATGAAGGCGTATTCGGCGCGCGTGGCGAAGCGTTCTCGGGCTTGGTTCCCGGCGGCCTGGAAGGCGGCGTGCTGGAATTCCGGAAGCTCCGCTCCCGCCCGCGCGGCCACCGCCTCGTCCCCGGCGCTGCTCTCGGCCAGGTCCTCCAGATAGCCGGCCATGTCGATCTCCAGCCCGCGCCGTTTCGCACGGGCCGCGGCGGACGCTTGCGCTCCCTTCACCCGCGCCGCCGTCCGGGCCTCGCCCAGCAGTTGATCGCGCGCGGGGGCCTCGAAGATGCCGTCGAACTCGCCCGCCGCCAGCCGCGTTTGCATGTCCTCCGGGTCCGTCGCGATCTGCCCGCGCATCGCCGCCATATGCACATTATCGGCAAATTCCCGCTGCATCCCGGCGGCCTCTTCCCCCGTCAGCATGCCGGCCTCCATGGCGCCCTCGATCTGCGCGAACCCGCGGCCCGTCACCCCGGGCGCCATCGCCGGGTCGTCCACCGCCGCCAGCGCCAGCCCGTTCAGGGAGTCGGCCAGCGCGGCCTTCTCCTCATCGACCCGCCGCGCGTTTTCCAGCGCCAGCATCCTGAGCTCGTGCGGCGCACGGCTGGACTCGACCACGGCGTCGAAGCGGGCCTTGAGGTGCGGCTGGTTTTTCAGCTCATCCCCATGCTTGCCCACCGCGCCGTCGAAATCGGCCAGCGCACGCAACGCCAGCCCCTTTGCCGGGCCGCCACCCGTCTTTACCGACGCCACCGCCTTTGCGCGCCCTTTCGTTATCTCCGTTTCGGCCCGCGCCAGCGTGGTCTCGCCGTTCTGATGGTCGAGATTTTCGTTGCGCCGTTTCGCGGCGGCGATCCGGTCGGCCAGTTTCGCGGCAGCCTCGGCTTTGGCGGCCGTTTCCCTGGCATTGGCCTTGGCCGCTTCCGCTTCGGCTTTGGCGGCCGCGTCCTTCCGCTCCTTGTAATCGATACCCTCGACGATGGCTCCGCCGAACGCCCTGGCCAGCCCGGCGCCCGCCTCGCCACGCTTCAGCGCGCTTGTCGTCAGCCCGGGCTGCGCGCCGGGCGGCAGCGCACGCGAAGTGTAACGGGGAATTATCGCCATGGTCGGAATTCTCCTGTGGGAAAAATGTGATCGCTGTCCGGCGGAACGGGTACTGTCAGGTGTTGTCGCTGACCTCGAGATGCGGCGCGATGCCCAGCACGGTGAGCGGCACGGGCTTGTCGCCCTGGATGTGGATGCGCGGGTCTTCGCTCCATTCGCTGGCAAAGTCCTCGACGATCTTCTCGCCGGTGAAGGGCGGGACGGCCGTGTCCATGGCGTCGCCCACGGCGCGGAAGGGGATTTCCTTCAGGCGCGCCTCGTCGTCGCCAAGCTTCAAACCCAGCGTGTTGTCGAGGATCAGGCCGAGCCGGCCGATGCGCCGGGTCTGCGTAATCGCGCTGCCGATCGTCCCGCCGCCCTCCATCTTCAAGGATTTGTATTTGTGGGTGTAGCCGAGGCCGGCCTGGACCTTCGCATAGCTGGCGTCCAGCGCGATGGAACCGCCCGCGACGGTGCGGTCCGGATGCACCGCGCCCTCGGCCAGCACCTTGACGGTCTCGCCTTCCAGGTGTTCGAGGTCCGTCACGTTGACGCTGGGGCCCGTGCTGCGGCTCAGGCCCGAGTCCACGAAGAACGCCGAATCGAGCAAGTCGTTATCCTCGAAGGACTCCTCCATGAATTCGATGTGGCGCACGGTGGCCCCGTTGACGGTTCGCTTCACCGACCTGCGACGCATGATCACCGAGCTGAGCGAGTTCGACGACGACCCAGCCGCATCGAGTGAACACATCCTCGAAGCCATCCAAATGGCTTGG
>DAOVHN010000714.1 GCA_030671915.1 Pseudomonadota bacterium | reverse complement strand
TTTTTAAAGGCCTGCGCGGCAAGGGCAACGGTGAAAACTCTCTGCGTGACAGCGTCGAAGCGCTGATCGAACAGCGCGAAGAGCAGGCCGAGCCGATCGACCCGGAAGAACATACGCTGATCGCCAATGTGCTGAAGCTGGGCACGGTGACGATCGAGGACGCGATGGTCCCGCGCGCCGACATCGACGCCGTGGAAGACACGATCCCGCTGGACGAGGTGGTCGCGGCGATGACCAAAAAGGGACATTCACGCATTCCGGTCTATCAGGGTACGCTGGACGACGTTATCGGCATGATCCATATCCGCGACGTGCTGGGCGCGGTGGAGCGCGCCAATGGCAACGGCAAGCGCCCCAGCCTGCGCAGTCTGGTCCGCCAGGTACTGTTCGTCGCGCCGAGCATGCGGGTGCTGGACCTGCTGCTGCAGATGCGCAAGAGCCGCAACCACATGGCCCTGGTGGTCGACGAGTATGGTGGTATCGACGGGCTGGTCACGATCGAGGACCTGGTCGAGGAAATCGTCGGCGAGATCGAGGAGGAACACGAGGCGGCGACGGCGCCACGCATCGAGGAATGCCCCGACGGCACGATCATCGTCGATGCCCGCCTGCCGATCGAGGACCTGGAGGAAAAATCCGGCCCATTGCTGGCCGGAACCGAGGAGTTGGGCGACGTCGACACATTGGGCGGATTCGTTTCGGTCCTGGCGGGCCGGGTGCCGGTGCGCGGCGAGTTGATCGTCCATGAGGTATCCGGGCTGGAATTCGAGATCATGGATGCCGACCCGCGCCGCGTTAAACGGCTGCGCGTACGAAATATGCCGGCCCATCCGGTCGCCCATGGCGACTGAACAGGTGAGCCCCCTTGGCGTTTTTTGGGGGCGGGCCGATGCGCTGGCCGGCCGGCTGGCGGCTCTTGGCGGTTGGCGGCGCTACGCAATGGCGGCCGCACTGGGAACCATCGCAACGCTCGCCCTTCCCCCGATACACCTTATGCCCTTGTTGTATCCGGCCTTCGCCGGGCTGGTCTGGCTGTTGCCCGCGGGGCTGGGCCGGCGCACCGCCTTCTTTACCGGCTGGTGGTTCGGCATGGGCTTTTTCGTGTCCAGCCTGTACTGGATCGGTTTCGCGCCCATCACCTTTTCCGCCAACCTTTGGTGGGTGCTGCCCTTTGCGATGATCGGGCTACCGATCGTTCTCTCATTATTTCACGGCGTCGCGACCCTGGCGGCCAGCCGATGGGGCAGCGGCCATTTGCGCCGCGCGCTGATGCTGACGCTGGCCTGGGGAATCACCGAGTGGCTGCGCGGCCATATCTTCACCGGCCTGCCCTGGAATCTGGCCGGATATGGCTGGACGGGTTCGGACGCCATGGCCCAGGCCGCGTCGGTCTTCGGCATGTATGGCGTGACATTGCTGGCGGTGGCATCGGCCACACTGGCCGCAGGCTTCGCGGGCGGGTCGCCAGGCCGCCGCATGGTGGCGCTAGGCATCGCGATCGCGCTGCCGCTCGCGGCATGGACCGGCGGAACGATCCGGCTTGCCGGGGCGCCCGAGCCTGGCGCCGACAACGTGCCCGGCGTTGGCCTGCGAATCGTGCAAGCCAATATTCCGCAGAAGGAAAAATGGAGCGGCGGGTTGATCACGCGCAATTTTTCACTGCACCTGGAAATGAGCGTAAAGGAACGTCCGGACTGGATCACCCACGTCATCTGGCCGGAAACGGCGGCGGTCAT
>DAOVHN010000314.1 GCA_030671915.1 Pseudomonadota bacterium | reverse complement strand
GACGATGACGCCCTTCAGGCGCTCGCGCGCGTCCTCGACGAATGCCGTCATGCGGTCCAGCTGTTCGCGGGTCGGCATCAGCGCGGCCCGGTTATGCAGGCCCCAGCCGTAATACTGGACGTTGGCGATCTCTATCCGGTGAGCGCCCAGCCCGATGGCCATGTCGAGCATTTCCGGCACGCGCGCGACGTTATGGCGATGGATCACCGCGTTGAAGGTCAGCGCCAGGCCGGCCCCGGTGATCATCGCCGCGGCGGCCAGTTTCTTTTCGTGACCGCCGTCATAGCCGCTGATCCGTTCGCCGCGCGCCGCGTCGCTGTCCTGGAAGCCAAGCTGCACATGGGCCAGCCCGGCATCGGCCAGCGCGGCGACGCGGTCCTCGCTCAGCATCACGCCGGAGGTGATGAGGTTGACATAGAGCCCCCGCCCGTCGGCATGCGCGACCAGCGCCTCCAGATCCTTGCGCGCGGTCGGCTCGCCACCCGAGAAATGCACCTGCAGGACGCCCATGTCGGCGGCCTGGTCCAGCACGCTCTTCCAGGCGCCCTCGTCCAGTTCGCTGCCGGAAGGATCCAGCGCCAGCGGATTCGAACAATAGACGCAGCGCAGCGGGCAGCGGTGGGTCAGTTCGGCCAGCAGGGCGAGGGGCGCTTCGATGGTCATGCGGTCAGGAACCCCTTGTCGGCCAAGTCCTGCAGGACGCCGATGATATCGGTGCGGATTTCGTCCTCGGGCGCGGCGAATTCGCGGGCCAGCGCGGCGGCGATGCCGCTCACGGTGGCCTCGCCGTCGCAGCGCTGCAGAATTTCCACCGCGATCTCGTCGGGCATCAGCACGCGTTCCGGCGCCAGAATGACCCAGGCGTCACGGCTCTCGTCATGTTTCAGACGTATATGGCGCGGCAGTGCCGGGATGGAATCGCCCGTGATGATCAGCCGCTCGCTCATGGCAGATCCTTCGCGTCGAAGGCGCCGGGCGGGATCAGTCCCGGTTCCACATAGGCGTAATGCAGGGCGTCGAGCTGCGACCACAGCACCTGGGTCTTGAAGGTCAGCGCGTCCAGCACCCCCTGCTGCTGTTCCGGCGTCTTCGCGTTGGCCTTGACATATTCCAGCGCGAAATCCGCGTCGCGCGGCGCCTGGCTGAGCCGCCGCGTGAAATAGGGCATCACGTCCTCGCTGATGAAATCGTAGTTTTCCAGCATACCGGAAATGCGCTCGCGGTGAATGCCCGGTGCAAAGAGCTCGGTCAGCGACGACGCCACCGCCTCCAGCAGCGTCTTTTCGCGCACGAAACGAACATAGGCCTCCACGGCGAAACGCGTGGCCGGCAGCGCGCCGCGCTGGGAGACAACGTAATCCCGGTCGAGCCCCAGCCCTTCGGTCAGGATCAGCCAGCGCTCGATGCCGCCGGGGTCGTCGCCCTCGCCGTCATGGTCAGTGACCCGGTGCATCCATTCGCGGCGCAGCTCGCGGTCTTCGCAGCGGCCCATCAGGGACGCGTCCTTGCGCGGGATCGCCGCCTGATAGCAGAAACGGTTCAGCGCCCAGGCGCGGACCTGGCCCTTGGTCAGCATGCCGCCATGCAGCATTTTGTGGAAGGGATGCAGGTTGTGATAACGCGTCGCGCCGATCTCGCGCAGCGCTTCCTCCAGTTGGTCAGGCGTCATCGGCCCGTTCATAACTCCACCTCCATGCCGTCAAATCCGATTTCCCACCCTGCCCTCTCCGCCTCCGCCCTTTCCGGGCTGTTCGTCAGGTGGACCGGGTTCGTATTGTTGATATGGATGAAAATCTTGCGGCCGATGCCCAGCGGCGCCATCGCCGCGATAGTACCCTCGGGACCGGACATGCACATATGGCCCATGCGCCGGCCGGTCTTGTGGCCGACGCCGGTCGCGTTCATCTCGTCGTCGATCCAGGTGGTGCCGTCGAAGAACAGCAGGTCCGCCCCGCCGATGCGCCCCGCCAGTTCCGGCGGGCACGCGGCACAGCCCGGGATATAGAAGAACGCCCGCTCGCCGTCGGTAATGCGCACGCCGACCGTATCCTCGGCCACGGTGCCGAAATTCTCGCCGGCGCTTTCGTCTTCCAGCCACAGCGCCACCTTGCCCGGCACGGGGAACATTTCCACCGAAAGGCCGGACGGCTGTCCGTCCGCCCGCAGCAGCGGCGTCGTCTCGCCCAATTCGATACTGTTGCGTTTGACGAAATCGGGGTTCAGCACATTGAAGACGCTATTGGCGGCCAACACGTCGAGCACACGTTTCGTACCGTAGAGCGATAGCGGCTGGCTTTCCCGGAGGGTCAGCAGCCCGGCCACATGGTCGACATCGGCGTTGGTCAGCAGCACCCCGCCGATCGGCGAATGCCGCCGTCCTTCACGCGGATGCAGCGCCGGCGTCTGGCCGATCTGTTGTCTGATATCCGGTGAGGCGTTCAACAGGAACCAGGTCTCGCCATCCGCCGAGACGGCAAGGGAAGACTGCGTCGCCGGGCGCGCCAGACCGTTCCCGGCCCGGCTAGCCCGGCAAACATCGCAGTTACAGTTCCACTGCGGAAAGCCACCGCCGGCGGCGGCGCCCAGGACGACAATCTTGAGCATGTAACGTACCGGAGCCGCGCGCCGCGGCAGTCGGATAGATTACTCGGCGCAGGCGTAGCTGTTGATTTCCAGGCCCACGGCGATTTCGACAATCTCAGGCTTTTTCCAGGTGCGCATGATTTTTCCTCCCGTTCCGCACATTATCGATAGTGCCGACGCTTGGCGCCGACCTTCTTGTATCCTCAGTGTACTTCCCATCCCCCCGAAACGACAAGGTCGAAAATGTCCGTGGGCAAGGTTTCGACTTTCGGCAGGTATAACAGGTGCCCCACGCAGGTTCGGCAATCGGAACTGCCGAACCCTGGAAGCGCCTGCAATCCGCCACTGGCGAGCAATTCGGTTACGAGATTGCATTCCCGGCCCGCAACCAGGATTCCGACCTGCTCTACCCGGCCGGCAGCGGTCACCCGGTCCACGTGCCATCGCATCGGCTTTTCCTTTCGCAAATGGCGGGACACCCGCGCGCGAATGCCGCCGGGGCCGTATGCGCTGCCGCAATAGGCATAAAGGCCGGGGGAAAGGCTTTTCCCGCGGAAGGACGGCATGTCGAGGGGCAACTCACTATCAAGGCGAATCAAGAGTACATAGGCGCCGGCTTCGCGCGGCAGATCAGCCGCAGCATCCAGCATCGTCGCCTCGCGCCCTGGCTTCCTGGATCGGCGGGCAGGGAACCGTGCCGTAGGAACAGAAGACGCAGCAATCGCCGGAAAGCGGCTTCAAAATCTCGCCGCAACCCGCACATTCGTAAAAGAACTGGCAGGAATCGGTGGGCATTGTTTCGGTTACCGCATGCCCGCAGTCGGGACAGGTGATTGTCGATAGCAGTTCGGTCATTGAAACAGTTGACCGCCCCCTCAAGGGAAGGTCAAGCCCGCCGCCAACACAGTCCCGTTACCTGGGTTTCTACCAGTAACGGGCGCGGCCGGTATCGACGTGGATGAAGTTGCTCTTCGGATAATAGCCGACGCCGCCGGCCTTGAGCGACTTCGCGGTGTCGCGCAGATGCGGCAGCCGCACGCCCGGCAGGCGGACATCGATCGCCATGCCCTGCATATGCAGGCTGCGCTTGGCGACGCCGCTGCTGTTGCTGGCCAGCGCCGCATTGGTTTTCGGCGAACGGTAGCCCGAAATTACCTCAAAGGGCTTGTCCTCGCCGGCAGCCTGCGTAATCCGGTGCATCAGGACAAGAAGTTGCGGATCAATCTCAGTGACATCGCCGGTCCGGAAATCGCGCAGCACGAAATCGATATCGCGCAAGGCGTCGGTCTGGAACACGCCGTCGGCCCAGAATGTGGTGCGAATGGTCTCGCCCGTATGAAGATTGTGCAGCGAAAGCTTGCGCTCACGGACGCCTTCGAGAGCCGCCAGCGCAGGACTCGCCGCGAAGCCGGCCAAACCGGCCAAGCCCAGACGTAAAACCGAACGCCGTCGGAACCCCTTACCCGCCGGTTCAGTGGAAAAACAACCCTT
>DAOVHN010000562.1 GCA_030671915.1 Pseudomonadota bacterium | reverse complement strand
TTCCGCGATAGCCTCGTTGAATGCGCGAACTGCCGCGGCCGGGCCGTCGGCGTAATCCCACACGCCCGAGACCACCGCCAGGAAGTCCGCGCCGGCCTCGACCAGCGGGCGGCAGTTGTCGACCATGACGCCGCCGGTGGCGACGCAGGGGATCTCGAATATTTCGCTCCACCAGGACAGGATTTCCGGCTCCGCGCGGGCCCTGGACTGCTTGGTGACGCTCGGGAAGAAGGCGCCGAAGGCCACGTAATCCGCGCCCTGTTCGGCCGCCGTCATGGCCAGATGGCGCGAGTTGCCGCAGGTGACGCCGACGGTGGCGCCCTCGCCGACGATGCGCCTGGCTTCCTTGCAGGTCATGTCGTCCTGGCCCAGATGGACGCCGTCGCAGCCCAGCTCGGCGGCCAGGTCCGGCCGGTCGTTCATCAGCACGGCGACGCCGCGCTCCTGGGCGACGGGGCGCAGGATATCGGTGGCGTGGCGGATCTCGTCGTCGCTCGCCTCCTTCAGGCGGATCTGCAGGCAGGCCACGTCGCCCGCATCCAGCGCTTGCGCCAGCACGTCGCGGAAGGCCGCCGGGTCGATCCTCGGCGGCGTGATCAGGTAGAGCCGGCAGGGCTCTTTATCGGTCATTTCGGTCTTTCTCCAGCCATTCGCGGCAGGCCCTTACCATATCCCAGCCCCGGCGTTCAATGCGCGCGAGGTCCAGCGCCTCCGGCCGCGTCGAAATCACCCGGGCCCCATACTGCCCGGCAATATCGGCGATCTTGTCCGCCGTGTCGCCGGAAAAGCGGATCAGTGTCACGCCGTCGCGCAGCGCCGCCAGCGCCAGCCCCGAAAATTCCCCGCAATCCAGCACCGCCGTCACATCCGCATCGGGGTGCGCCGCCCGCGCCTGCCCGACCACCGCGCGAAACCACCCCGGCCTCACATCGCCGGCGGCCGAGGGCGCGCTCAGCAACGTCACCGCCAGCCCGAGCTCGCCCGCAACCGCCAGCGCCGCCTCCGCCTGCGCCAGGCTGTGGAAGACGATCGCGGGGGGGAGGGGGGTGTCCTCCGTTCCGGTTTCATGGTCGGTATCGTTCGCCATCGTTCGGTTCAGCACTTTTAAAACTGATGCCGCGATGTTATCTGACCGAGACATGCGGCAAGGGGAAAGGCTCCAATGTCCGACAGCATTACCTTCAAATTCTCCCTGACGGAAGAAGACTTCGTCCAGGCGTCGCATGTGCATGCGTTCTCGCAGAAAAGATGGTGGATAACATGGGCCGTTTTCTTCGGCCTGTGGATCGTGCCGCTTGCGGCCGTTTTGCTCGACAAAGGGCTGGCCGGCGATGCGCTGTACCGTCTACTGCCCTTTCTGGCGGGCGTTGCGAGCGTGGCTGTACTGTTTGCCCTGGCCTGGTTTTGGCAGCCGCGGCGCGCGGCACGGGGCTCTCCTTATCTGGGGGTGGAGATGGAGGGGGCGGCTTCCGGGGATGGCCTTGCGATGCACAGCCGTTTGGGGAAGCAAGAGGCGGCCTGGTCCACTTACTTTACCGCCCTTGAATCGGCGGACCACTTCCTGCTCTATCCCGCCAAAAACTCCTATGCACCGCTACCAAAGCGGGCTTTTGCCGGTGAAGAGGACATTGACCGGTTTCGCGAACTGATCCGGGCGAGCATATCAAGCGCCGGACTTTTGGATCGGGAGTGACTATATTGGCGGAAACGTTCCGAAAACGCTGAAGTGAAAACGCAATAATGAGCAAAGCCTTCACCAAAGAGTCCGACAACGAACTCGACGACGAGCTTCCCGACGAGCCCGATCCGTTGCCCGCGGGGCAGAAGAATTACATTACGCCCGCCGGCCTCGCGCGCTTGCAGGACGAGTTGCGCGAGTTGTGGAATGTGGAGCGGCCGAAGGTCGTGGAGGTCGTGTCCTGGGCCGCCGGCAATGGCGACCGGTCGGAGAACGGCGACTATATCTACGGCAAGAAGCGGCTGCGCGAGATCGACCGTCGGGTGCGCTTCCTGCGCAAGCGGCTGGAAATCGCCGAGGTTGTGGAGTCGAAGCTTCAGACAAAGCGCGACCAGGTATTCTTCGGCGCCACCGTGACTTACGCGGACGCCCGAGACCACGAGCGCACGGTCCGCATCCTCGGCGTAGACGAGGCGCGCTCCGACCAGGGCGAGATAAGCTGGATTTCCCCCGTCGCCCGCGCCCTGATGCGCGCCTTCGAGGGCGACGTCGTCGATGTCCGCACCCCGAACGGCGTCGAGCGGATCGAGGTGCTGGAAATCAGTTACACAGATAACTGATTGTGCCACGGCGGCCAGCGCGGCCGCTGGCAAGACCCGGCGGTTCCGAGAATTTCAACCGAAAATACCATATCCCCTTGGCGGTAATCACCGCCCGGCCCGGCTTGCCCGCTGTTCAACGTCGGTATGAGTGAACAATACCATTGGTATA
>DAOVHN010000707.1 GCA_030671915.1 Pseudomonadota bacterium | reverse complement strand
GCTCAAGGGTCGGACGGCTTTGGTTGTGGATGACGGCATCGCAACGGGCGCCACGGTACGCGCGGCGCTTCACGCCGTGCGGCGCGCCGGACCGGCGCGCCTGGTGCTGGGGGTGCCGGTGGCTCCACCGGACACGATCGCACGCCTGCGCGACGATCCCGGCGAGAGCGTCTGTCTCGCGACGCCCGATATATTCTGGGCGCTCAGCATGTTCTACAGCAGTTTCCCGCAGCTCGACGACAATGACGTAAGCGCGTTGATGGCGCGGACTGCCGCGGGCCATGCGGCCGCCGGCCATGCCTGAGCCGGCAACCGATTCTCAGTGGCGACCGATGGGCAGAAGACAAAGCGGGGTCTCGTCGCGGCGCAGATTCGCGACACCCTTCACCTCATCGTCATCGAACGCGCCTACGATGGTGGTGCCGAGGCCAAGCGCGGCCGCCTGAAGGTAGACATTCTGAGCAGCGTGACCGACCTCGATATGCACATAGCGGACGCCCCGCCTTCCGTATTTCACGGTCGTTCTTTCCTCGACAGCGGCGAGAACCAGGATCGCCGCGGCATCCGCGATCCATCGCTGCGACAACGCCGCCTCGGCGATCGCCGTTCGACGGTCGCCGGCAGCACCCGCCTCCAACGTATGCGTGCGCGGGCTGTACCGGTAGATGCCGGCCGGCAGGGACCGGACATCGCCGGCGATCAGCGAAATCTCAAGCGGATACAGGGCGCCCGCCGACGGCGCCGTCCTGTAGCCGGCCCGATCGGTGATCCCTTGCGCCGCCCAAAGAATCTGGGAGATTTCCTCAAGGGTAATGGAACCGGGGCCGAATTCGCGTATCGACCGCCTGGACCGTATCGCCGCCTCCACCGTCATTTGGCGGTCCAGTGCCGGTGGCGGAAGCCCGATGCGTTCCGCCCCACCCCTGGTTTCTGCGCTTGCGCCTTTCATGATCGGTCCAACGCTGTTTCCGGCGAAGAGTATTGCGGCTTGCGCTGCCCGGATCAACAGGCGGCGGCGAAACCATCCGTCTCGACAACCTCTTTTCATTTTGCCCCCGACGCGCCGCGGCGCCATATTAGCCGCCGGCCGGAATGCGCGAAAGGCGTTTCACGATGAGGGATGTCGAATGCCGGAAATTCCTCGACTGGGCGCTGCCGCGTTTGGCATTTCGCCGAGCGGGGTTCCGCCGCGTGCGCGGGCAGGTATGCAAGAGGATCGCGCGGCGCATGCGTATACTCGAATTGCCGGATCTTGACGCTTACCGGCGGCTGCTCGAGGCCGACCGGAATGAATGGCTGGAACTCGACTCGCTTTGCCGGATTACCATCTCCCGCTTCTGCCGCGACCGGCCGGTTTTCGACTGGCTGGAGCAAACCGGCCTGCCCGATCTGGCCGGCAAAGCAATCGCACAAGGCCGAGGCCTGCTGCGCTGCTGGAGTGCCGGCTGCGGCGGCGGCGAGGAGCCCTACACGCTCCGCATTCTATGGGATTTGTGCCTTGCAAGCCGTTTCCCGGCACTACGCTTCGATATTGTAGCGACCGATGCGGCCCCGGCCATGCTCGCCCGCGCCCGGCGTGCGGTCTATCAGGCGGGAACCCTGCGGGAACTGCCCGAAAGCAGGATCGCCGACGCTTTTGCACAGGTGCAAGGTGAGTATCGGCTGCGCCAGGAGTTCCGGACCGGCATCCGGTTTCTCCGGCAGGATATCCGGCAGCGCATGCCACGCGGACCGTTCGACCTCGTGCTCTGCCGCAATCTCGT
>DAOVHN010000518.1 GCA_030671915.1 Pseudomonadota bacterium | reverse complement strand
GCCAGATTGCCCCCCGCGAACAAGAACGCGGGGGGCCACATGAAGCGCGACTATCCTGAAGTGCCGCTGGTTGGCGTCGGCATCGTCTGTTTCAAGGGCGATGACGTGCTGCTGATCGAACGCGGCAAGCCGCCGCGCGCGGGCGGCTGGAGCCTGCCCGGCGGGCGCCAGAAGCTGGGCGAGACGGTGCGCGACTGCGCGCTGCGCGAACTGGCCGAGGAGACCGGCGTCGAGGCGGGGGTCGGGGCGCTGATCGACGTCGTGGATTCGATGACGCGCGACGGTGATGGCCGGCTGCAGTACCACTACACGCTGGTCGATTTCCGCGCCGACTGGATTTCCGGTGAACCGCGCGCCGGCGGCGACGCGGCGGGCGCCCGCTGGTTCACCCCGGCGGAACTGGTGGAACTCGATCTTTGGGAGGAAACGGCGCGGGTCATCGAACTGGCGCGGGGGATGGAATGACGTCGGAGCTTGCGACCTACCGCCGGGCGACCCTGATCGGTTTCACCGCTATATTGATGTGGGGCACGCTGGCGCTGCTGACGGTGTGGAGCGGCAATGTCCCGCCCTTTCAGCTGATCGCCATGTGCTTCGCCATCGCTTTCGTCGGGGCGTTGGCGAAATGGCTGCTGAACCGCGAGAACCCGCTGGATCATCTTGGTCATGCCGGGCCGGTCTGGTTGCTTGGCGTCGGCGGGCTGTTTGGCTACCACTTCTTTTATTTCCTCGCCCTGCGCAACGCGCCCGCGGTCGAGGCCGGGCTGATCGCCTATCTCTGGCCGCTGTTGATCGTGGTGTTCTCGGCATTGCTGCCGGGCGAGCGGCTGCGCTGGTTCCATCTGGCCGGCGCGGTAATGGGGCTTGGCGGGTCGGCGCTGCTGATCACCGGCGGCGGGTCGATCAGCTTTAAGTCGGAATTCGCACTGGGCTACGGCGCGGCGGTGGCCTGCGCGCTGACCTGGTCGACCTATTCGGTGGTCTCGCGCCGTTTCGGCCATGTGAAGACCGACACGGTCGGCTGGTTCTGCGGCGCCTCGGCGGTGCTGGGGCTGATCGCGCATCTGGTATTCGAGGAAACCGTCTGGCCCGCCGGCGCCGGCCAGTGGCTGGCGGTGCTGGCGCTGGGCCTCGGCCCCGTCGGGCTGGCCTTCTTCGTCTGGGATTACGGGGTCAAGCGCGGCAACATCCAGTCGCTGGGGGTATTCTCCTACGCCGCCCCGCTGATTTCCACCCTGCTGCTGATCGCCTTCGGCGCGGCCGATCTCACCTGGGCCGTCGCGATCGCCTGCGCGGCCATCGTCGGCGGTGCGCTGCTGGCCTCGAAGGAGATTATCCTGGGGCGGTAACAGGCAATTCCGACGAGCTGTAAAAGTCCAACTGGCCCAGCTTTCTTGTCATTGCGCGAATTCTCTGGTCGTATCTTCGTTGCGACCGCCCGGAAAGCTTGCCGTGGAACTCAGAGCTGATCCGGATCGGGCCCGGCCTGTCTCCGCCGTCGGAGACCTGGTCCTCGTGAACTTGTTCCAGTTGCGCCGCCTTGTTGACCGTGGCGCCGATCAGGGTGAACTGGTGCCGGTGTGTCGAGCCGAAATCTCCGGACAATGTGCTGCCGATATGCAGCCCTACCCTAAGTTCCAACGGCCTGGCGCCGACATGGATGAGGGATACCGAGCGAACCGCCTCCTCGGCCGCGGCAAGCGCATCCTCGCAAGCTTCCGCGCATTTCTTTTCATCTACCGGCGGTAATATCCAGAACGCCATCAGGCCGTCACCCATGAACTTGTCTATGTAGCCGCAGTGGCTCTCGATAGCTTCAGCCTGGGCATTGAAGAAGCGCTGAACGAGATCCGCCGTCCGTACGGGCGGAAGCTCCAGAGCCGAACGCGTGAAATTGACGATATCCGAGAACCAGACAACGGCGTCCTCCACCCTGTGGTCGGTCAGGTAGCGGCTGCCCGATCCGAGCCGGCGGCTGAGCGCGTATTTGTTGGTGTAGGCCCGTAATATGTGGGCGTCGTCCTGGATCTGCTCGAGCAAGGAAGAGGTCTGAGCGGTTGCCGCATTCAATTTGAGCGAGACGATCCTGGCTATGTTCCGCCAAAGAATGTCCGCCCGGGGATGATGCGCGATCGCTTCCCTGTGGATAGTCAACAGCTCGACCATGCTTTCGTTCGCGACGAGATCGTACCGCCGGGCGCCCTCGTCGCTGAGAATATTAAGCTCGCCGACAACATCGGGATGGCCGCGCACATAAAGCGTTCGGGCATCATCGCGAACGGCGACCGTTCCGCTGACGATCACCCAGAGGCGGTCCGCCTTGTCGCCCCGGCGGCATATATGCTCGCCTTCCGAAAAGCGGCCGGGCAGGGGGTCGAGCGCCAGGAAATCGGGGAAGTTGTCAACCAGCCCGCTGGCGCCAAGGGCCTCCGCGTACTGCTTTTTCAGCGACGTCCGCATTTTTGCCACCACCCGGAATTATCCGAACGTATAGGCCGTTAATACCGGGGTGTCATTGATCCAGGTCAGCACGCTTTGGCGCCGGCCGGTCGGGGCGCGGGATCAGCCATCGTGCCGTCAGCGGGATCATCAGCGGCATCATCAGGATCCTGGCGATATGGTGGGCGCCGACAT
>DAOVHN010000009.1 GCA_030671915.1 Pseudomonadota bacterium | reverse complement strand
CAGCTTGAGGACGCCATTCTTGCCCTTGAGCGGCATTGGCTCGAGCCTGTTCTCGACGACCAGCTTCTCGCCCATCTTTGCTTCCTTGCCCTTGTGGCAGGTGGTGCAGCGCTTGCCCTTCAACACCAGTTGCGCGCCATTGTGCTCGTCGCTGCGCAGCCACTGGTACGTGGACTGTCCAGGATAAAAGAGCGTTACCGTTTTCGTCGGGATGGCAGACCAGTCCGACGGACTGGCCGCAAGCGCCGACGCTGACAGACCTGCCGCCATAGCCGCTACAATAATTGTGCGTGTGATAGTCATGGGAAACTCCCTAAACCATACAGTTGAAGGGATACCCGCCAAGCTGCGCCCTTATTACCGTCAGGTTTCGTCCCGAGTCATTGATCCAGCGCAGTCTCTCCTGCTTTTGCTGTTTTTCGCGACGACTTGGCGTAATACCAACGAGACTTGGAATTAACCCCGCCGGCGCCGGCTTCGGCGGCGTTCGGTGGATTCAGCGGCGCGTTCCAGGGCTTCCGAGCCGGCGGCAAGCGCGCCCAGTTTCGCCTCGATATCGGCGCGGCTGGGGCGCGGGCCCGGCTCGTAGGTGTCCAGCGCCTCGACGATCGCCCGCAAGTGCACCGGCGAGGTGCCGCAACAGCCGCCGATGATGCGTGCGCCGGCGTCGCGGGCCAGGCGCGCATAGTCGGCCATGATCTCCGGCGTGCCGGAATAATGGATATGGCCGTCGTGATATTCCGGGATGCCGCAATTGCCCTTGGCGACGATAACGTCGCCCTCGTTGGACGCGCCGCTGATGCCCAGCACCGAATCCACCAGCGCCGCCGGGCCGATGCCGCAGTTCGACCCGAAGGCGACCAGGCCCGCGTCAAGGGTATGGGCGAACTGAATCGCGGCGTCCGGGGCCAGCCCCATCATGGTGTGGCCGTTGGTGTCGAAGGTCATGGTGGCGACGATCGGCAGGCCGGTGACGGCCGCGCCGGTGACCGCGGCCTCCAGTTCTTCCTTGCCCGACATGGTCTCGATCCACAGCACGTCCACGCCGCCCTCGGCCAGCGCGCGCGCCTGCTCGGCGAAGGCCTCGCTTCCGTCCTCGATGCTCAGCGGCCCGACCGGCCGGTAGATCTCACCCGTCGGGCCCATCGAACCGGCGACAACGACCGGCCGGCCGGCGGCGTCCGCCACCTCGCGCGCGATCCGGGCGCCTGCCATGTTCAACTCCGACACACGGTCCTGCGCGCCGTGCAACGCCATCCGGTAGCGGTTGCAGCCGAAGGTGTTGGTCAGGATGATGTCGGCCCCGGCCTCGGCCATGCCGCGGTGAAGCGCCGCGATCCGGTCCGGATGATCGACATTCCACAGCTCCGGCGAATCGCCGGTCATCAGCCCTGCCTCGAACAGGTTGGTGCCCGTGGCGCCGTCGGCCACGAGATATTCCCGCTCGGCCAGCAGGGTGTGCAGAAGGTCGCTCATGCCGGTGTCCGCTGCCCGTGGGCAGGCCCCTGGTTAATATTGCAGCAGGCCCAATACACCCGCGGGCTCTAACGCTCAAGCGGTGAATTGCCAACGGCGGCGCCCGTGCTTAACTCCATTATCCTTTGCAATTAACCTTAATTCAATTTGTCTGGAACAACAGAGGAATAACCAGAGAACAAAAAAAGAATAAATAGAACAGGCGCATGAAAAAATCGGACGATCAGGGTTAATCCGGCCAGTAAAACGCGCAAATCGGGCCGCGAAATGCCGGATGGTGACAAGTACCCGAGTTCTGTGTATCCGCGCCTATTTACAATCGCGGGTGACCAGTAGAGCCGCGCCCTCGACTGGCGCCCGCCGACGCGCGAATGAGACCAGCTTATCAGCGGGCCTTTTTCGGCGCCAGCCGGTCCAGCCGCAGCCTGTGCCGTCCGTCCGTTATCCGCGCGGCGGCGGCCAACACGGCGGTGAGGGCGCCGAAGCCGGTGCCGCCGGCAATCAGGAACATGATCAGGATCTGGTATTTCACCGCCTCCACCGGGTCGACGCCCGACAGGATCTGGCCGGTCATCATGCCGGGCAGGGCCACAAGGCCGGTCGCCGCCATGGAATTGACGATGGGCATAAGCGCGGTCCTCAATGCCGCCGCCACCACATGGCGCAGCGCATCGTTGCGCGGGTGGCCGAGCGCGAGGCGGGCCTCGATCGCCGCCTTCTCGCGCGCCGCCGTCGCGGTCAGCGTATGCAGGCCGAGCGCCACCCCGGTCATGGTGTTGCCCAGGATCATGCCCAGCAGCGGGATGGCGTAGCGCGGGTCGTACCAGGGGTCGGGGCGGACCTGGGTGGTCAGCGCGAACACCGTGACGATCGCGGCGGCCGCCAGC
Source organism: Pseudomonadota bacterium (assembly GCA_030671915.1). GTDB lineage: Bacteria > Pseudomonadota > Alphaproteobacteria > UBA8366 > JADFVY01 > JADFVY01. Next base: position 13,533 of record DAOVHN010000009.1, on the reverse strand, counting down.
ATCGCCGTTGTACCGACGCCATAACCCCACCAGCCGGCCAGCCGGCGTTCCTGGCGCGCCATCGCCTCGCGCCCGGCGAACAGGATCATCGCCAGCGCGAACAGTCCGGTCAGCCACGGCGAGACCATCCCGAACAGCATTTTGAGCACCAGCCCCATCAGGCTGAGTTGCACCGCCATGCGGGCGGCGGCGATCAGCGTATCGCGCGCCAGGCCAAGCTGCAGCCAGATCGACAGCCCCGCATTGACCAGCAACAACAGCGCGGCCAGCGCAAGATCCCAGTAATCGAGCGCGATCAGCGGCATGACGTAATCTCCGCCGCGCCGTCCTTGGCGAAGCGCAGGCAGCGATTCGCGAGACGGCCGGCCTGGGCCTCGTCATGGGTCGAGAACAGGATCGCAGCCCCAACGCTCAGCCGTTCGGCCAGTATTTCCTCGGCGGCCGTTTCCGTTTCCGTATCCAGCCCCGAGGTCGGCTCGTCCAGCAGCAACAGGTCCGGCTCCTGGACCAGCGCGCGCACCAGCGCCAGGCGCTGCCGCTCGCCGGTTGACAGCCGCGAGATCGTCCAGCCCCCTGCTTCTTCAGGCAGCCCCAGCCGCTTCGCCAGCGGCTCGGCCGCCTCCCAGTCCTCGAAATGGTCGCGCACCCGTTCCGCCCACCAGCCGGATTCCCCCGCCACAAAAGTCACCCGCCGGCGCCAGTCCGGGGCGCTCATGGCGCCGCGCGCATCGCCGCGCAGGCGGATGTCGCCCTCGTTCGGGTCGAGGTCTGCCAGCGCGCGCAGGAACAGGCTCTTGCCCGACCCGGACGGGCCGACCACCGCCAGCGCCTCGCCCGGCGCCAACTCGAAATCGGGAATGTCGATGCCGGCCCGGACCAGGCCGCGAACGGAAAGAAGTGCTTCGCCGTCAGAGGTCATGCGCGGCCGTGCAGAGGTTTTTCAGCTTGGCCATCGCCAGATCGCGGCCCAACAGGCCGAGACCGCAATCGGGCGCGGCCATCAGCCGGTCGGCGTCGATATGGTCCAGGGCCTGGCGCAGGCGGTCGCGGATTTCATCGACGCTTTCGACCCGGCTTTTCGCCACGGCGACGGCGCCGAAAATCACGGTTGTGGTTTTGAAACGCTCCAGCAGGGACAGGTCGTTGTGGCGATGCGCGTCCTCCAGCGAGATCGCCTGGATCGCGGACGCCTCGATCGCATCGGCGATCTGCAGATAGGCGTCCCGGTCGGCCTTGGGATAGTCGGGATTGTCCAGCTTGTCCGGGTAGCCACAGCACATATGGACCGTGCGCGTCACGCCGTCGGGCGCGCCATGGAAGCAGCGCTCCAGGTTTTCGAAGCCATAGGCCAGCGCTTTTTCGGGCTTGCGCGCGAAGACCGGTTCGTCGATCTGGATTTGGGTACAGCCGGCCTCGGCCAGCGCCAGAAGTTCCGCGTTGATCGCCGCCGCTATATCCGCGCCCAGCCTGGCGTCGTCGTCATAGAAGGTATTCGCCACCGTGTCGGCGATGGTCATGGGGCCGGGCATCGTCACCTTGACCGGGCGGTCGGTGAAGGCCTGGGCCGCTTTCCAGTCATGCGGCAGGAAATGCCCGCCTGCGCCGATCGGGCCGGTGATGGTGGGCAGCGAGGCCGAATAGGCGCCGCCGCGCAGTTCCTTCTCGGTCAGGGTCTCGAAATCGATGCCGTTCAAGTGGCGGCAATGATAATGGATATAGTTCTCGCGCCGCACTTCGCCGTCGGTCGGTATATCGACCACCGCCTCGATCTGGTCGCGGATGACCTCTTGGGCCGCGCGCACGAACAGCGCCTCGGCTTCGTCCGCCTTCACGCGCCCCATCTGGGCGGAATAGCCCCCGGTCGGGCTGACCGTATCGGGCCCTTCGCGGCCCTGGAACCAGTCGGTGATCGGCACGTAATCCGGTTTCGGAAAGGCCCCGATGGTCGTTGTCGTCAGCCGCATTGGAACTGTCTCCCATATCCGTTCGCCGCGCGCATGCTATCCCAACCGGCGGCCTGCCCGCCAGCGGCAAAATCAGGCTTCAAATCCCGCTCCGTTTACCTTCCCGTCACCATTGCCGCATATGATGCGCGCAAGGAGAAATTAACCATGGCCGCGCAAGCAAAGATGAAAGACTGGGAAACCCATATGAACGCCGCGCAGGCGGCGCTCGATGCCGGCAACGATATAGATGCCGAGAAGGAGCTCACCGCCGCGGTGAAGGCCGCGGAAGAGGCGGACCAGGACAGCCTGCAGATGGGCATGGCGATGAACAGCCTTGGCGCGCTTTACGACGCCTATGGCGAATACGACGCCGCGCTGCCGCTCTATGAGCGCGCGCTGGAGATCATGGAGGCCTCCTACGGGGCCGACAGCCCGGAAGCCGCCAGCGTCCTGAACGGAATCGCGGAACTCTTTCGCGCCACCGAACGGGTGGAAGACGCGATCCCGCTGTTCGAACGCGCCATCGAAATTCAGGAAAAGGCCCTGGGCAAGGACAATGCGGACCTCGCGGCGACGATCAACAATCTGGCGCTCGTCCATCACGACGGCAGCAACTACGAAGAGGCGGAAAAGCTCTATCGCCGCGCCCTGAAGATCATGGCCACGGCCTCGAACAAGGCGCGGCCCGAGCACGCCGACGTGCTGATCAACCTCGGCGGGATGCTCGACGACAAGGGCCGGTACGAGGAAGCGCTGGAGGCCTATAAACAGGCGCTGCAGCTCCAGGAAACGTCGCTGGAAGCGGATCATCCTTATATCGCCACGACGCTGGGCCGCATGGCTTCGGTCTTCCAGGCGCAGGGCAGGGACCGGGACGCCGTCCGGCTGATCGACCGCGCCCTGGAAATCAGGGAATCGCGCCTCGGCGCCGACCATCCCGAACTGGTTTCCACGCTGGTGAACTTCGCCAAGGTTCTGCGCAACGCCGGCGAGGAAGCCCGCGCCGACGAAATGAACGCCAGGGCCGAGGGAATCCGCGCGGCGGTGAGCTGACGTTCAGTTGCGCCGCACCGGCCAGGTGTCGCTGAGTCGGTAACCACCGGGCCAGGGGTCGTCCGGGTCCAGCATGTGCTGGTGGGTGCCGGTGATCCAGGCGCGGCCCGACAGGGACGGCAGGATGGCCGGGTGGCCGCCGAGCGTGGTCTCGCCCTCGATACGGCAATCGAAACGGGAGTCGATCAGCGACCGGCCGATGAAGGGCTCGCCGACGCGGAGTTCTCCACTGGCATGCAGCACCGCCATGCGGGCGCAGCAGCCGGTGCCGCAGGGCGAGCGGTCGATCTTGCCGGGCTGGATCGCCACCGCGTTCCTGCCCGTCTTCACGCCGTCCTCTTCGACCACCGGCCCGGCGACCTGGCAGAAGGAAATATGGGCCCAGTCGGGGTTCTCCGGATGGTCGAAGCCGAGCTGTTCGTTGGCCGCGTTGGTGATGCGGATGCCGGTCTCGGCGATGTCGCGGGCCTCGTCGGGGGTCAGCGCGAAGCCCAGCGCGCCGGCCTCCACGATGACAAAAGAGTCGCCGCCATAGGCGGTATCGACCGTCAGCGTGCCGATGCCTTCCACTTCCAGCGCCGCGCCCAGTTTCCCGGCGAAGGAGGGCACGTTATAGACGCGCACCCTCTCCACCTTACCGTTGCTACAGGTAGCAACTGCGGTAACTAGCCCGCCCGGCGCCTCCAGCACCAGGGTGGTTTCCGGCCCCTCCATGGGCAGGATGCCGGTTTCCAGCAGCACGGTCGCGACGCACAGGCTGTTGGAGCCCGACATCGGCGGCGTGTCCTCCGGCTCCATGATGATCCAGCCCATCCGTGCGTCCGGGTTCTTCGGCGGTACCAGCAGGTTCACATGCCGGAACACCCCGCCGCGCGGCTCGTTCAGCATGAAGGCGCGCAGCTCGCCGTCGTCAGCGATAAAGCGCGACTGCGCCCACAGCGTATCGCCGCGCGGCGGCGCCACCCCGCCGACGATAACATCACCGACCTCGCCCTCGGCATGGCAGCTTACCGTATGGATGATTTTCGATGAGCGCATAGCGTGGGTTTCCCTGTTATGGCCGGCCGCAATCGCGCCCTTGCGGGTGCCGTTCCGCATATTCTAGACTTGCCGACCGACCGGCGACAATAACCGCGAAGGGAGAACCGGTATGGCGCATTTCCGCGCGGCCGTGGTGCAGGCCGCTTCCGTTGCCTTCGACCGCGCCAAAACCCTCGACAAGCTGCGCGCGTTGTGCGCGGACGCCGCGGCGCAGGGCGCGACGCTGGCGCTGTTTCCGGAAGCCTTCGTTTCGGGCTATCCGAAGGGTTTCGATTTCGGGGCGCGGGTTGGCATGCGCACCGCCGATGGGCGCGAGGCGTTTCGCCGATATTGGGACGGCGCCATCGACGTGCCCGGCGCGGATGTCGAATTTCTCGGCAAGGTCGCGGCCGAAAACAAGCTGCATCTGGTGGTCGGCGTCATGGAGCGCGACCTCGGCACCCTCTATTGCACGGTGCTGTTTTTCGGTCCGGACGGCGCCTTTCTGGGTAAGCACCGCAAGCTGATGCCAACCGCTTCGGAGCGTACGGTCTGGGGTTTCGGCGACGGCTCGACCCTGCCGGTGTTCGACACCGGCATCGGCAAGATCGGCTCGGTGATCTGCTGGGAAAACCGCATGCCGCTGTTGCGCATGGCGATGTACGCCAAAGGCATACAGATTTATTGCGCCCCCACGGCGGACGACCGGCCCACCTGGATTCCATCGATGCAGCATATCGCCATCGAGGGCCGCTGCTTCGTGCTGTCCTGCAACCAGTTCTCCCGGCGCGGCGATTTCCCTGCGGACCTGGCGGCCGGCCAGGCCACGCCGCGCGAAGACGCGCCGGCCGGCGCGGGTGGCGAGGCGGCCAACGATCCCGCCGCCGTAATTTCGCGCGGCGGAAGCTGCATCGTGAACCCGATGGGCGAAATCCTCGCCGGCCCGGACTACGACGGCGAATGCATCCTGACAGCCGATATTGACCTGGACGAGGTAGTGCGAGGCAAATACGATTTCGACGTGGCAGGCCACTACGCCCGCCCGGACGTCTTCCGCCTGCATGTCAACGAAAGGCCCCAGCCGCCCGTGGTCTCCAACTCCGGCGTCATCGGCGATCCCTTCGCCGACGAGTCGTAGCTCAGGAAAGAGTTGGAGCGGGCGATCGGGATCGAACCGACGACATTCAGCTTGGGAAGCTGACGTTCTACCACTGAACTACGCCCGCGCTCCGCGATCCTTATATGGCACGGCGCTGTGCGGTTCAAGCGGCTCGCGTTCAGGATGCGCGCCGGGCGGCCAGGAAGGTGGGCAGGCTCGGCGCCCATACGACGGCAGCCAGCGCGAAGCCGGCGATCTCGATATAGGGGAACAGCGGGAACAGCAGGCCGATCGCGGCGGCGATGAAACCGACGCGCCGCCATTGCGATATCTCGCCGGTCAAGAATTCGGTCTTCTGGATGCCCATCGCCAGCACGGCATAACCCGCAAGATAGCGTAACGCGGCATAGGCGATCTCGGCGGGCTCTCCGATCAGCAGCAGTTCCGGCACATAGACGAAGCTGAACGGAATCAGCACCAGCGTCGCCCCGAACTTCAATGCCGCAAAACCGGTCTTCATCGGGTCGGCCCCGGCGATCGCGGCGCCCGCGAAAGCGGAAACGCAGACCGGCGGCGTCACATTCGACAGGCACGCGGCGTAGAACACCACCAGATGCGCCGCCACTTGGTCCACGCCGAGATGGATCAGCGCCGGCGCCGCCACCACCGCCAGGATGATGTAGGACCCCGTCGTGCTGCTGCCCATGCCTATGATGATGGAGATGATGGTCACCAGGACCACCGTCAGGAATAGCTGGCCGCCGGCGAATTCGACCAGAACGGCGGAGAACTTCAGGCCGAGCCCGGCCAGGATGACGCCGCCGATGATGAGGCCGAGGCTACCGATCGCGGCCCCGGCCGAGGTGTTGTTGTGGCCACCCGCGATAAGGCCGTGGAAGATTTTTTTCGGCCCCATGCGCGTATCCTTGCGGAGCCATGATAGCACCAATGTCGAGACGGTGCCGTAGAACGCGCCGTAATTCGCCGAATAGCCCATGAACAAAAGGGTGATGACGACGGCCAGCGGCACAAAGAAGAACCAGCCGCGGCGCAGCACGTCGCCAACCCGTGGAATTTCCTCGTCGGGCAAGCCCTTCAGGCCGGTCCGCATGGCCTCCAGGTCGACCATCAAAAGGATGAAGGTGAAGAACAAAACAGCGGGGATCACATTCATCAGAGCGATGCCCAGATAGTCGCGCTCGGTCAGTGTCGCCAGGATGAACACGCCGGCCCCCATGATCGGCGGCATGATCTGGCCGCCGGTCGACGCGATCGCCTCGATGGCGCCGGCATGGTGCGGCTTGAAACCGATGCGCTTCATCATCGGGATGGTGAAGGCACCGGAGGCCACCACATTAGCCACCGACGAGCCGGATATGGAGCCGAACAGGGCCGAACTCAGCGTTGCGATCTTGGCGGGGCCGCCGCGCCAGCGCCCGGTCAGCGCCGTCGCCAGCTCCATGAAGAATGTGCCGGCGCCGCTGCGCTCCAGGAACGCACCGAAGATCATGAAGGGGAAGACGAAGGTCGCGAAAGTCGCGGTGACCACGCCGAAAATAGCCTCCTGGGTCGAGAAGCTGAACTCCAGGATGCGCTCGACCGGCATGCCTGGATGGCTGAGCTTACCCGGTAGGTAAGGGCCGAAATAGAGCTGCGCCAGAAACAGGATCGCGATGATCGGAATGGCGGGACCAAGCACCCGGCGACTCGTTTCCAGGATCACCACGATGGCGACGGCCCCCATGGTGAGGTCCCACTGGTTCGGATCGCTGACCCGGAACATCGCATAGGGCACGTACTGATCCATCCAGTATCCGATACAGGCGATCGCCGCGCCGATGAAGACAATGTCGATGATGCTTGGCCGGTGGGCCGGTGCGCCGCGCCAAGCCGGAAAAATCAGGAATACCAGGATCGAGGTGAACAGCAGGTAGAAACCGCGGTTGGTTTCAGTCGAAACGAGGCCGAATCCCGAGGTGTAGAGATACCACAACGAGAAACCCGCCGCCGTCAGGCTGTAAATCACGGCAAAATAGCCGGACAGGGTTCGCCCCCTGCCCTTTATGTCTGGAAACCAATTTTCGCCCGTCATCGGCGCTCACCTACACCCACCAGGATTACAGCAAAAAAACCAGCCGCCGCGACCGGCGCCGCGGCGGCTGGAATGTTCAGGTGGCGTTATTCCTGCCAGAGGCCTTTTTTCTTGTAGTAGGCCTCCGCGCCCGGATGCATCGGCACGCCCAGGGCCACGAAGTTCTTGGTGTCGGGTTCCATCTGCCCCCACGCCTTGTGGCCGGCCGCCAGTTGCTTCTTGATGTCGGGCTGGTAGACGAGATCAAGGATGTCTTCGACTGCCTTTGCCGAGACGCGTTCATGCGCCACCCAATAGACAGTCAAGTACGGAAGATCGACATCCGGCACGCCCTTGTAGGTGGTCGAAGGCATCGTGCCCGCATTGTAGAACGGATAGGTCCCGGTGATCGCCTTCATCTCGTCGGCCGTATAGGGAATCACTACCGCGCCCTTGGTCTCCGCCAGCTCCTTCACGGCCGCGGCCGGGGCGGAGGACTGGCAGAGCGCGTCGATCTGGCCGTTGCCAAGCGCGCGCCCGGCGTCGGCGAAGGTCATCATGCTGGGTTTGAGCTTGTCCAGCATGCCGGTCGCCCGCATGATGTTCGAGCAGTTGAAGACAGTCCCGGACCCCGGAGGGCCAAGTGCAACCTTCTTGCCGTCGAGATCGGAAATTTTGGTAATCCCGGAACCCGGCAGGGTCACGAAATAGGTCGGCCCTTTGTAGGCCTTGGCGACGCCGCGGAACATGGTGCCCTTGGCCCCGCCCTCGAAGGGGCCTTCGGGCTTCTGCGACATGAAAACATGCGCGCCGTAGACGATGCCCATGTCCAGTTCGCCCTTGATGATGCGCTTGGCGTTCTCGGTCGAGCCGCCCGTCGTTATCTGGGTGATGTTGTATTGGGGCAGTTTCTCGGAAATGATCGTGCCGGCGGTGCCGACCATGTAGTACATCACGCCGCCGGGGTTGGACCCGCCCCAAGCGATATTCTCTTTTTCCTGTGCGGCAGCCGGCTGTATCAGAGCCAAGCCGAACAATGCCGCGGAAATCAATGTCAAGAGTCGCATTTTTTCCTCCCTGCAGTTATTGAGTTTCACCCGATCGCATCAAGCTTCGCGGTCCGGCAACTGTTGTGTCGTTTGGGTTAGGAAAGCCACGGAATACGCATTTTGGCAGCGTGATTGTCCACGCCGCCACCTTGTACGTACTGCCATGTCGACCTGCCGCCGGCTGCGACCTTGCATTAACGGCAGTTCCTGCCCGTTAACCGGCTACAGATTATTGTACACAATAACCGGCTCCCGAGACTCAATGCCAAGCGGCGGTGGATGTCAACCGCCTTGTCGATGCGCCATGGTGGTCAGGATTACGCCTTGGCCTTGCGCGTCCATGCCGGTTTGGCGGGGCGGCCGGGTTTAATCGGGCCTTCGACGCCGTCCAGCGCGCCGGGGATCAGTTCGGCGGCCTGGAAGCGGGGTAGTTCGACCCAGCCGGGCAGCCGCAGATGTTCGGCCGCGGCCCGGCTGAAACCGAAGGGTTCGTAATAGGACGGCTCGCCGACCACCAGCACGGCGGGCCAACCCTCCGCCTTCGCCTGCGCCATCCCGTGGCGCACCAGGGCGCGGCCCATGCCCTGGCCAGACAGCTCCGGCAGTACCGCCAGCGGGCCCAGCAGCAGGGCCTGCGCGTGATTGGGCAGCGTCACCGGCCAGAAGCGCAAGCTCGCGACGACCGCGCCATCGCGTTCGATGACGAAGGACAGGCTGGATACCGCCGGGGCGGCCTCGCGCAGCCGGTAGACGGTCTTGTTGCGCCGGTCATGGCCGAAGGTGAGATCGAGCAGCCGCTCGATGGCGGCCCCGTGTATCGGGCCCTGGGGGATGATTTTCATGTTTGCGTTCTCGCGACTTTGAGTTTTTTCTGCCGTCGCGGCACGCCCGATCGGATGCTTTATCCCGTTTGGCGCGGCCTAGGCGACGGCATGACGAAGGTCTTGCGCCCGGCTTGCCGGGCGGTTCGGTCCTCGTCGTCGCTCTCGTCGCAAATGCGCCAAGGGATCAAGCTCCTCAGTCGTAAACAGGAATGCGCTATATCACGCCGGCCCGGTCCGCGCCAGCCAAAAGCACAGTATTCATACGGTCTCGATCACAGATACGTCAAAGGGCATTTCCGCGGCTGACAAGAGCTGGCCACGGCGCTAGTTTCAGTACAAGTGTAAAACCACAGGAATCGAAGGGATAATGACTATGCGTTGGATTGCAGGACTGGCTGCGGCCTTCGTTCTCGCCCTCACGCTACCGGCCGGGGCGCAAGAAAAACTCGACTGGCAGGAGGTCCGAAACAAGGCCCACGGGCAGGAAGTGTTCTGGAACGCCTGGGGCGGCGATGAGCGAATCAACGCCTATATCGCCTGGGTGGGGACACGTGTTAAGGCCGAGTATGGCGTCACGCTGCGCCATGTGAAGCTGTCCGACACGGCCGAGGCGGTGCGCAAGGTGCTGGCGGAAAAGACCGCCGGGCGGAACGAGGGCGGCACGGTCGACCTCATCTGGATCAACGGCGAGAATTTCAAGGCGATGAAGGACCAGGGCCTGCTGTTCGGCCCCTTCGCCGAACAACTGCCGAATTTCCGCTATGTCGATGTCGAGAACAAGCCGACGACGCGGCTTGACTTCACCGTGCCGACCGACGGGCTGGAAGCGCCCTGGGGCATGGCCAAGCTCAATTTCGTTTACGACAGCGCAACCCTCGCGAACCCGCCGCGCGGCATTCCCGCGATCCTGGCCCATGCAAAGGCCAATCCGGGCCGCGTCGCCTATCCCGCGCCGCCGGATTTCATCGGCACCACCTTCCTGAAGCAGGCGCTGTACGAACTGGTGGCGGACCCGGCGGTGCTGCAACAGCCGCCCGGCGACAATTTCGACGCGGTGACGGGGCCGCTCTGGGCCTGGCTGGACGAACTGACGCCGCATCTGTGGCGGTCGGGCAAGATCTACCCGAAGAACGGCCCGGCGCTGATCCAGATGCTCGACGACGGCGAGGTGGATTTTGCGATCTCGTTCTATCCGGCCGAGGCTTCCTCGGCGATCGCGTCGGGCAAGCTGCCCGAGACCGCCCGGACCTTCGTGCTGGACAGGGGCACCATCGGCAACACCCATTTCGTCGCCATCCCCTATAACGCCAATGCCAGCGAGGGCGCGATGGTGGTCGCCGATTTCCTGATGTCGCCGGAGGCCCAGGCCCGCAAGGAAAACCCGGAATATTGGGGCGACAATACGGTATTGGCGATGGGCAAGCTCGACGATGCCGGCCGCAAGCTGTTCGACGAACTGCCGCGCGGCGCCGCCACGCTGGCCCCCGAGGAACTGGGCCTCACCCTGCCGGAGCCGCACCCCGGCTGGATGACCCGGATCGAGAAGACCTGGTTGTCGCGTTACGGGTCGTAGGAGCACCATGCTCCGCTGGTTTCCCGCGCTGACGCTGGTCCTGTTCCTGGGGCCGGTGGCGGCCGGACTGGTCGGGACCTGGGCGCCGGCGTTCGGTTACCTGCCGTCGCTGGGCGGCAGCGGGTTTTCACTTGATCCCTGGCGGCAACTCTTAGCGGAACCAGGGCTGGGAAAATCGCTGGCCCTGTCGCTCGGTACCGGTTTTGCCGCCACCCTGATCTCGCTGGCGATCGTTCTGGGCTTCCTGGCGTCCTGCCACGGCAGGCGGCCGGTCGTCCTCGTGCGCAAGTTGCTGGCGCCCTTGCTGGCGGTGCCCCATGTGGCGGTGGCCATCGGCTTCGCCTTCCTGGCCTCGCCCAGCGGCTGGGCCGCACGGCTGGTATCGCCGTGGCTCACCGGCTGGGACCGGCCGCCCGACATCGCCACCGCGCCGGACCCCTTGGGCATCGCGCTGGTCTGCGGGCTGGTGCTGAAGGAGGTGCCGTTCCTGCTGCTGATCACGCTGGGGGCGCTGGGCCAGGCGCCGGTGGACCGTACGCTCGCCATCGCCCGCTCGCTGGGCTATGGTCCGGCCACGGCTTGGGCAAAGACGGTGCTGCCGCTGGTCTGGCCGCAGATTCGCCTGCCGGTCTTCGCGGTGCTGGCCTTTTCCCTGTCGGTGGTGGACATGGCGCTGGTGCTGGCCCCGGGTACGCCGCCGCCGCTGGCGCCGCGCATATTACGCTGGTTCAACGATCCGGAACTGGGGCGGCATTTTCTGGCCGCCGCGGGCGCCAGCCTGCAGTTCCTGCTGGTCGCGGGCTCGATCGCCGTGCTCTATGGCGGCGAGCGCTTGGCCGCCCGCCTTGGCCGACGCTGGATCGCGGCCGGCGGGCGCGGGCGTTCCGGGCGGGCCAGCCGCCGGGCGGGCATGGGGGCGATGCTGCTGGTCTTCGCCATCGGCCTGGCCGGCATTCTGGGCATGGCGATCTGGTCTCTGGCGCGGCGCTGGCGGTGGCCGGATGCTTTGCCCTCGGCCTGGACCGGCGACAACTGGATGCGCCAGGCCGGTGCGCTGGCCTGGCCGGGCTGGACGACCGTGACCGTCGCCGTCGCCGCCGCGCTGATCGCCATCGCGCTGGTGCTGGGCTGTCTGGAGAACGAGCAGCGCAACGGGGTGACGCCGGGGTCGCGCGTACTGTGGCTGATCTATGCGCCCCTGCTGGCGCCGCAGATCGGATTCCTGTTCGGGGTGCAAGTGCTGTTCATCTCGGCCGGGCTGGACGGCAGTTGGGTGGCGCTGGTCTGGGGCCATCTGTTGTTCGTGCTGCCCTATGTCTTCCTGGCCCTGGCCGACCCCTGGCGCCGGCTCGACGAACGTTACGCCCGGACTGCCCGCTGCCTCGGCGCCGCGCCCGACCGCGTGTTCTGGCGCATTAAACTGCCGATGCTGCTGCGCCCCGTACTGTTCGCGCTGGCCGTCGGGTTCGCGGTCAGCGTTGGCGAATACCTGCCGACGGTCTTCGCCGGCGGCGGCCGTTTCGCTACCCTGACGACCGAGGCCGTTAGCCTGGCGTCCGGCGGCGACCGGCGGGTGATCGGGGTCTACAGCTTCCTGCAGGCGCTGCTGCCCTGGATCGGTTTCATGCTGGCGATCGGCGTGCCCGCATGGTTCTATCGGCAGAGGCGCGGCATGAAGGTATTCGCGGCATGACTAGTACCCACTATCGTAACTCCGTGGTGCGTGAGATCGTTTTCCGCGCTTCCCCGGCAAGGGGGGGCGCGAAGGCGATGCTGGCGCATCGGCGAGCGGTCCCGACGCACCGGGGGAGCGCGGAAAACGACCCTTCGGGCGGCGTTGCGAGGCCTCCGGCCGCGTTGCCCGACGCTTGCGATGCGGCTAGCATCGCGGCGCGCCGGCCGCCTAACCGGAGACCTCGCAACACCGTCTCACGTGCCACGGAGTTACGATAGTGGGTACTAGCGATGGTGCATTGCGATTGCGCGGCGTGACCGTTTCGCTGGACGGCCAGCCCTTGATCGCGGGCTTGTCGCTTGACGTGGCGCCCGGCGAGGTGGCGACGGTCATGGGCCCCAGCGGGTCCGGCAAGTCGACGCTGCTGTCCTGGATCTGCGGTTCGGTCGACCCGGCCTTCGCGATAGAGGGCCGCATCGAACTGGACGGCCATGACATCACCGGAACGGTGCCGGAGGCGCGACGCGTCGGTATCCTGTTTCAGGACGATCTGTTGTTCCCGCATCTGTCGGTTGGCGAAAACCTGGCCTTCGGCATCCCGCGTGGCGTGGGCCGCGAGGAACGCCGCAAGCGCGTTGCCGATGCGCTGGCCGAGGCCGAATTACCCGGCTTCGAGGACCGTGACCCGGCGACCCTGTCGGGCGGGCAACGGGCCAGGATCGCGCTGATGCGCACCCTGCTTGCCGAACCAAAGGCGCTGCTGCTGGACGAGCCCTTCTCGAAACTTGACGCCGCCTTGCGCGACCGCGTTCGCCGCTTCGTCTTCGATCACGCCACGGAGCGCGGATTGCCGACGCTGCTGGTGACCCACGATCCCGATGACGCCGCGGCCGCGGACGGGCCGGTGCTGGAGATCGGCGAGGGTGGTGAAGTCGAGGCCAGGGCGGCAGGTGAAGGCCCGCCCGTGGTGCGCAAAGCGGGTACAATCTGACCCCTGCGACACTCTGTCGCTCCCCTCTCCTTAATATTAGCGTATGCTGATATTGATTTCACATAATAGAGTCCGTATATTGAATGACGACGGGAGAGGCCGCAGGAACTCGTTCGGGCGGCCCGTCATACAACCGAATTTGGGGAAGTAACTGACTATGAGCATTGACCGGATCGTCATGGCATTTGCCGGTATCGTGATCCTGGGGAGCTTGGTTCTCTCACAGTATCAT
>DAOVHN010000638.1 GCA_030671915.1 Pseudomonadota bacterium | reverse complement strand
GGCCGCCACCACCAGATAAGGGTCGGGCACATCTTTCTGGACCACCCGGTCCGGGGTCACGATCTCGTCGTCGACACGGTTTTCGGTGATGTCCAGCATGCCGGCAATGAAGGTCTTGTAACAGGCGATGCCTTCCGCCTGCAGCGCCTCGCGGTCACCCGGGGGGGGCGGTTGCTTCAGCACGAACCCGCCCTTGGAGCCGACCGGCACGATTACCGCGTTCTTGACCTGCTGCGCCTTGACCAGCCCCAGTATCTCGGTGCGGAAATCCTCGCGCCGGTCGGACCAGCGCATGCCGCCGCGCGCCACCGGTCCGAAGCGCAAATGCACGCCCTCGAACCGCGGGCTGTAGACGAAAATTTCGCGGAAGGGGCGTGGCTCGGGCAGTTCGTCCAGCCTGCGCGCGTCGAACTTCACCGAGACGTATGGCTTCGGCTCGCCGCTCTCGTCATGCAGGTAGAAATTCGTCTTCACCGTGGCGTGGATGACGTTCAGGAAGCGGTGGATGATGCGGTCTTCGTCCAGGCTTTCGACAGTCTCCAGCAGATCTCTGATTTCCTTGGCGAGACCCGCCTCCAGCACGTCCGACTCGCCCCTGAAATCCGGGTCGAAGCGGGTCTCGAAGAGTTCCGCCAGCAGCCGCGCGATGATCGGGTTGTTGGCCAGCGTGTCCTCCATGTAATCCTGGCTGAAGGGGATCGCCGCCTGGCGCAGATATTTGCAGTAGGCGCGCAGCAGCGCCACCTGGCGCCAGCCCATCCGCGCGCTCACCACCAGCCTGTTGAAGCCGTCATTTTCCACTTCGCTGCGCCAGATGCGGGCGAAGCTTTCATGGAATGGGTCGCGCACCGCGTCGAAATCGATTGCGCGGCCATCGCGCGCGCTGAGTTCGAAGTCATGAATCCAGACGGTCCGTTCCGCGCCCGCGGGCGCGACCCCGTATGAATCCTCGCCCAGCACCTTCAGCCCCATATTTTCCAGCATCGGCAGCACGTCGGACAGCGCCACCGGATCGCCCGGATGGTAGATCTTGAAGCGGAACGCGTCCTCGCCGGCCTCGATCGGATGGTACAGGTTCATCCCCAGTTCGCCGGTCTCCAGCACCCGGTCGACGCAGCCGGTATCGTAGACCGCCGCATGGGCGGAAAATGCCTCGGTGTAAGCGACGGGGAAGGCCTCTTCGTATCGTACGAAGCGTTGCAGCCCCGCTTCCTCGCCCCCGGCCTCGATCAGAGCCCGCTTCAGCTTGTCGCCCCAGGACCGCCCGGCCTCGACCAGGCGCATCTCGATTTCTCTGGAATCATAGGCGGGAATCGCGCCCGGGTCGGTCTCGACGATGAAATGCAGCCGGCTCAGCACATCGTCGCTCATCCTGGTATAGCGGCCGGCGATCTCGCCATCGAAGGCGCCGGTCAGGATGCGCTCGCAATCCATGCGCAGCTTGGTGTTGTAGCGGTCGCGCGGGACATAGACGAAGGCCGAAATGAAGCGCTCGAACGGGTCGCGGCGCAGGAACAGGGCGATGCGCTGGCGTTCCTGAAGCTGCACGATGCCGCGCGTGATCTCAAACAGGTCGTCCTCGTCTATCTGGAACAGCTCGTCGCGCGGATAGTTATGCAGGACATGCAGCAGGGCCTTGCCGGCGTGGCTGTGCGGGTCGTAGCCCGACCGACCCAGCAGCGACCGCGCCTTCTGCCGCAAGATCGGGATGTCGCCCGGGCCCTGGTTGTAGGCGGCGGATGTGAACAGCCCGACAAACAGCCGGACGCCCATTATGTTGCCGGCCTTGTCGAAGCTCTTGACGACGATGGCGTCCAGTTGTACCGGCCGGTGCACGGTCGAGCGCCAGCTTGTCTTGGTCATCACCAGGATATGCGGCTGGCGCAGATAGTCCTGGACCTCGGATGGCAGATGGCCGAGTTGTCGCAGCCCGTGGAAGACCAGTACCGACGGATCTTCCAGAAGCCCAAGACCGCTTTCCTCCCGCATGCTCACCCGTGCCTTGCGGCCTTCGCCCTCC
>DAOVHN010000601.1 GCA_030671915.1 Pseudomonadota bacterium | reverse complement strand
CCTCAGCGGCACGGTGGCCGCCCTCATCTTCGCCTACACTGTGCGCTTCATGGCGCTGGCCAACGGCGCGGTGGAATCGTCGCTGGTGCGCGTCACCCCCAACATGGACGCCGCCGCCCGCACCCTGGGCGAGGGAAAATGGGGCACGCTGACCCGCGTCCACCTGCCGCTGATAAGGGGCGGCGTCCTCGCCGGCGCCATCCTGGTCTTCGTCGAGGTCCTGAAAGAACTCCCCGCCACCATCCTTCTCCGCCCCTTCAATTTCCAGACCTTGGCGACGAGGGCGTACGAATACGCGTCGGAGGAACGCATCGCCGAGGCGGCGCTGCCGGCGCTGACGATAGTGCTGGCGGGGATCGTCCCGGTGATTATCCTCAGCCGCGCGATCAGGCGGTCGCGGCCGGGGCATGGCGAGGGGTAAGGCGCTTCATGCCGCTAAAACCCTTGGTGTTGAAGGGGTTGCCTGACCGGCTTGCCCACTAGCGGCATTCGTATTAACCTTGTCGTTAACTGGGAAATAAAACCCGGAACTGCCGATCCTGGGAAATGGCGGATCGGCCGGCGGCTAAAGCTGTAAGGTTGCGGGGGCGTCCACGTTACGACTGATCCGGACCTCCGCGCCCATTGCGACGGAGGCTGTCGCTATTCCGCCGCGAGCAGACCAGGTTTCGAAAAAATGCGGGAACCGAAACTGTAAGAGGGAGACAGACCGATGAAATCATTCATATTCACGGCCATTGTCGCCGCGATTGCTGCGTTGTCGGGCCAGGCCGCGGCCGACGAAACAAAACACCGGGAGCAGCTTGTGACAAACATGCCGGGCATGTCTTCCGGCGGCCAGGACGAAAGCATGGCGGAAGACATGAAGCATGGCGAGGAGGTTGCCTGTGCCGCGCCGGCGCACCTTGCGGCGGAAGCGGAATCGAAGCCGGGCGGCGCCACCTACAAAGGCCCTCTGCCCAAGCAGGCGATGGAAATGGGCAAGAAGAGTATGGGCGCGGTCCGCGTCTCTTCGGGCAAGCCCGCCGCCAACCTGAAGAACATGGCGGAGATGCGGGGCGCCCACAATATGCACAAAGGAATGCGGGGCGGCGAGCTCTTCATGGTGCCCAACCAGTTGCACCATATCGAGGTGGTCTATTCGCTGGAATGCGGCTATCAGCTGTTTTTCTACAACGCCTTTACCGAACTGATCCGGGCCGACCGCTTCCACGCCTTCATGATGATCCTGCCGGAAGAAGGCAACGATTTCTTCGAGGTCATGCGATTCCTGTCGCCCAGCGAGGACGGGTCGCACCTGGTGAGCCGCATTTCCCACAGCCACGACGGCTCGAAGCCCAAGGGCATCTTCGAGACGGAGCTTTACATCAAGTTTCCGGAAAGCGTCGAGCCGATGATGTTCGAAGTGATCGTGGGCACCGAGGTCACCTGGGAGTGACAGGATAAGACCGGCCGGCCGGCCGCCGCAGGCTTGACAAAAAACACAGGCGCTCTCCCCTCGCGGGGGAGGGAAGTGCTAGTTACTGCGTTAGTGGGCCCCAAAAAACCGCGGAAAATGTCCTTGCGTGGGGTTGAACCTCGCGTCAGCCGTCACCCTTGTTTATTGGCTAACCGCTAACGGCATGCACCGGCCCCTTGACAGCCGCTACCCCCGCCGCGTTACTGCCGCCATGACAAAACGCCCCATCATCATCGACTGCGACCCCGGCCAGGACGACGCCGTTGCACTGTTGCTGGCCATGGCCTCACCGGACGAGTTGGATATCCGCGGTATCGCCTGCGTCGCCGGCAATGTGCCGCTGGAACTCACCGCCGCCAATGCGCGCCGGCTGGTGGAACTGGCGGGGCGCACCGATATTCCCGTCTATGCGGGCTGCCCCGGGCCGATGCTGAGGCCGTTGGTGACGGCGGAGTATGTGCATGGCAAGACCGGGTTGGACGGCTGCGACCTGCCGCCGCCCGGAATCGCGCTGGCCGAGGGGCACGCGGTGGATTTCATCGTCGAGACATGCCTGGCCGCCGGACCGGAGGGCATCACGCTCTGCCCGCTGGGGCCGCTGACCAACATCGCGCAGGCCATCGTCAAGGAGCCGCGCATCCTGCCCAACATTGCCGAGATCGTGCTGATGGGCGGGGCCGCCATGATCACCGGCAACACCACGCCGTCGGCCGAGTTCAACATCTATGT
>DAOVHN010000412.1 GCA_030671915.1 Pseudomonadota bacterium | reverse complement strand
TGTGGTATGATGCAGACGCCGAAGCCCGTATCCGATACCTCATTAACGGTCAGCGATACACCGTCCAGCGTCACCGAACCCTTGGATGCGACGAAATGCGCCAGTTCGGCGGGTGGGCGGATGGTAAAGCGCGTGGCCTCGCCGTCCGGTCCGCGATCGACTATTTCCGCCACGCCATCGACATGGCCCGACACGATATGCCCGCCCAACTCGTCGCCGAGACGCAGCGAACGTTCCAGATTGATGCGACGCCCCACCCGCCAACCGTCCAGCGTGGTCTTGTCCAGCGTTTCGGCCGAAACATCCACGGCAAACCAGCCCTCGCCCTTTTCCACCACCGTCAGGCAGGCGCCGGAACAGGCGATCGAGGCGCCGATCGCCACCTCGTCCATGGGAAAGCCCGTTTCGATTTCGAAACGCATCCCTTTTTCAAGAGGTTCGCGCTTGCGCAGCCGGCCGACGTCGGTGATCAGTCCTGTAAACATTTCGCCACTCTAACTGTGCTTCAGATAGCTTTCCAGAATGTCGTCGCCAACGGCGCGCACGCCAACGCGCCGGAACCGCCGCATCATCGCCAACTCGTCCACGCCATATGCCGCGACCGCGGGTATCCCATCGCCCCCCATGACGCCGGCGGCGCGGAACCAGCGCAGCCGGTCCACCAGGTCGGCCCGTACCAGACAGGCCGCCAGATGCCCGCCGCCTTCCACAAGCACCCGGGTCAGCCCCGCCTTGCCCAGAGCCTGAAACATCGCCTCTGGATCCGGATAGCCATCGGCGGCCTCACGGACCTCCATGACCTTCACGCCACAATCCTTGAATGCCCGCAGCCGGTCCGCGTCGCCGCCCGGGACGGTGACCAGCCAGGTCGCGGACCGGGCCGCGGTCGCGACGAGATTGCTGGTCAGCGAAAGGTGCAGCCGGGCATCCACGACGATACGCACCGGCGAGCGATCCTCCAGCCCGGGCAGTCGGCAGGTCAGCGTTGGGTTGTCGGCCAGTGCCGTGCCGATGCCCACCATAATCGCGTCGTGCCGCGCGCGCATCATATGGCCGCGCGCGCGCGCCGCCTCGCCGGTAATCCAGCGGCTCTCGCCGGCATGGGTGGCGATACGGCCATCCAGCGTGGTCGCCAGCTTCAGGGTTACCACCGGTCGCCCCTCGCGCTGGCGCATCAGGTAGCCGGCGTTCAGCAACTCGGCCTCCTCGCGCAGCAGGCCGGCCTCCACGTCGATGCCGGCATCGCGCAGCCGCCCAAGGCCGCCGCCCTTCACCCGTGGGTCGGGATCTTCCGTGGCCGCGATCACCCGCGCGACCCCGGCCTCAATTAGCGCATCGGCGCAAGGCGGCGTTTGCCCGTGATGGACGCAGGGCTCCAGCGTGACATAAGCGGTCGCCCCCTTCGCCGCGCCGCCGGCGCGCGCCAGCGCCTCGGTCTCGGCATGAGGCCGCCCGCCCGGCTGGGTCCAGCCGCGCCCGGTCACCCGGCCATCCCGATCCACCAGCACGCAACCGACCGCCGGGTTGGGCCATACCCGACCCAGCCCGCGGCCCGCAAGGGCCAGCGCCGCGCGCATATGGAAGGCGTCGGTTATCTCAGTTTTCGGCACTTAGCTCGTCGGTAATGAAGGCTTCGAAATCCTTGGCCTCGCGGAAATTCCGGTAGACCGATGCGAACCGCACATAGGCAACCTGGTCCAGCGCCGCAAGCGCCTCCATGACCAACTCGCCGATCATCTCACCGCGAATTTCACTTTCACCGGTGCTTTCCAGCCGGCGCACGATGCCGTTGATCACCCGGTCCACGCGATCCGGGTCCACCGGGCGTTTGCGCAGAGCGATCATGATGGAGCGGGCCAGTTTGTCGCGGTCGAAGACCTCGCGCTGTCCGCCCTTCTTCATGACCGTCAGCTCGCGTAACTGAACCCGCTCGAAGGTTGTGAATCGGGCGCCACAGCCGGTGCAGAAGCGCCGCCGCCTGATCGCCGAATTATCCTCGGTCGGACGCGAGTCCTTTACCTGGGTATCGTCGTGACCGCAAAATGGGCAGCGCATCCGGCCGTCCCCCCTTCTATTTTCAGTTCATACCCGAATAGATCGGGAACTTGCCGCAAAGTTCCTCGACCCGCGCCCGGATCGAAGCTTCGACCGCGCTGTTGTCCTCGCGATTGGCGGCCAGCCCGTCCAGCACCTCGACGATCATCTCGCCGACCTGCCGGAATTCCGCCTCGCCGAAGCCTCGCGTGGTCGCTGCCGGCGTGCCAAGCCGCACGCCCGAGGTTACCATTGGCTTTTCCGGGTCGAAGGGCACGCCGTTCTTGTTGCAGGTGATGGAGGCGCGTTCCATGCTTTCTTCCGAGATGTTGCCCGTCAGGCCCTTGGGCCGCAGGTCCACCAGCATCAGATGCGTATCGGTCCCGCCGGACACGATGTCCAGCCCGCCCTCTACCAGCGTTGCCGCCAGTGTCTTGGCGTTGTTCGCGACCGCCTGGCTGTAGGTCTTGAATTCGGGCGTCAGCGCCTCGCCGAAAGCCACCGCCTTGGCCGCGATCACATGCATCAGCGGCCCCCCCTGCAGACCGGGAAAGACAGCCGAATTGATTTTCTTGCCGATATCCTCGTTGTTGGACAGGATCATGCCGCCGCGCGGGCCACGCAGCGTCTTGTGCGTGGTGGTCGTGACGATATCCGCGTGCGGCAACGGGCTGGGGTGAACGCCGGCCGCCACAAGCCCGGCGAAATGCGCCATATCGACCATGAACAGCGCGCCGACGGAATCGGCGATCTTGCGAAAGCGCGCGAAATCGATAATCCGCGGATATGCCGAACCGCCGGCGATAATCAGCTTCGGCTTGCTCTCTTTGGCCAGCCTCTCTACCTCGTCATAGTCGATCTGGGCGGTATCCTCGCGCACGCCATATTGCACCGCGTTGAACCATTTGCCCGATAGCGCCGGCGGCGCGCCATGGGTCAGATGCCCGCCGGCGGCCAGCGACAGCCCCATGATGGTGTCGCCCGGCTTGACCAGCGCCATCATCACCGCGCCATTCGCCTGGGCGCCGGAGTGAGGTTGCACATTGACGAACTTGCAGTCGAACAGTTTTTTCGCCCGCTCGATCGCCAGGGCCTCGGCCACGTCCACATACTCGCAGCCGCCGTAATAACGCCGGCCGGGATAGCCCTCGGCATATTTGTTGGTCATCACCGAACCCGACGCCTGCATGACCGCGCGGCTGACGATATTTTCCGATGCGATCAATTCGATCTGGTTCTGCTGGCGATGCAACTCGTCCTTGATCGAGGCGAAGAGGTCGGGGTCGCGGTCCGCCAGTTCTTCGCCGAAAAAACGGTCCAGA
>DAOVHN010000348.1 GCA_030671915.1 Pseudomonadota bacterium | reverse complement strand
CCCGGATGCCTGTGCAACGAATCCCGCGACATCGGGGCCTATGATTCCTGCCCGCAGGGGTGCTCGTATTGCTACGCGGTTTCCAGCAGGGAGAGGGCCAAGCGGTTATTGGCGGCGCATGATCCCGAGGCGGAGGCTTTGGGGTAACTCGCCTACAGCGGATCGGGATTGATCGCGCTCACGATCAATCGCGTGAATCCGCTCTACACCACAAAGAGCGAGCCGATTCACCGGGTTGGTGGATCGCCAAAGGCGATTCCAATCAACCCGGATCGGCTCTAGCGGCGGGATTCGCTCACGCTCACTCGCCGTCGTCGCCGGGCTCGCCTTCTTCTTCGGCCTTCTTCTCCGCCTTCGGGCCGCCCCTGGAGACGCCGACCATGGCGGCGCGTAGCAGGCGGTCATGCAGACGGTAGCCGGGTTGCATCTGCTGGACCACGGTGCCGGCGGGCTTTTCCAAATCCTCCAACTCGAACATCGCCTGATGGAAGTTGTGATCGAAGGGCTCGCCCAGCGGCTCCATCTTTACGACGCCGTGCTTCCCGAAGGCGTCGAGGACTTCCCGTTCGATCAGCTCGACCCCGGTGATCAAATCCTTCGCCCAGCCGTCACCGTCACGCGCGTCCTCCGGCAACGCCTCGAGGGCGCGGCGCAGATTGTCGGAAACGCTGAGCAGGTCACGGGCCAGGCCCACGGCACCGTATTTCGTCGCTTCCTGACGGTCGCGCTCGGCCCGGCGGCGGGTGTTCTCGGCCTCGGCCAGGGCGCGCAACATCTGGTCCTTCATGGTGGCCGCTTCGGCCTCCAACTCGGCGATGCGGTCCTGCAGCGGCTCATCGCCATCGCCGGAGACCTCGCTGTGCTGTCCGGGGTCGGCCAGCGCTTCTTCCGCGGCTTCGGCCTCCGCCTCGGCGCGGGCCTGGTCCTTTACTTCAATCTCGGGTTCGGCCTTTTTGCCGGCTTTCTTTTCATCGGTCATATGGTTCTGATTCCTGGTTCAAATATATCAGTCGAGAAGACGGCTTATGAGTTTCGCGGTGTAATCGACCATCGGGATAATACGGCCGTAATTCATGCGGGTCGGCCCGATCACGCCAATTGCGCCGACCAGCCTTTCCTCGCTGTTGGCGTAGGGGGCGATGATCATGGAGGCGCCGGCCAGCGTAAACAACGCGTTCTCCGCGCCGATGAAAATCTGCACGCCCTCGCCCAGGTCGGCCGCATCGAGCAGTTTGATCAGCGCTTCCTTGGTTTCCAGCGCCTCGAACAGGGCGCGGATATGTTCCAGATCGGCGATCGCGTTCACGTCTTCCAGAAGATTCGCCTGGCCCCGCACGATCAACACGCCGCTGCTGCCGCTGTTGTCGGACCATGTGGCGAGGCCCGCCTCGACGACCTTGGCGGTCAACTCGTCAAGGCGGGTTTTCTGGTTCCTGATCTCGTCCAGGATTTCCTTGCGCGCCTCCGAGAGCGTCCGCCCAACCAGCTTGGAGGCCATGAAGTTGCTGGCCTCGACGAGGCTGGAGGCCGGCATGCCCAGCGGCAAGTCGATGACCCGGTTTTCCACGCCGCCATGTTCATCGACCATGACGACCAGCGCCCGGCCGGGACCCAGATTGACGAATTCGATATGCTTGAGCCGCAAATCCTGCTTCGGCGCCACCACCAGCCCGGCGCAGTGGGACAGGCCGGACAGCAGGGCCGAGGCCTCCTCCAGCACCTGTGGCATGTTGCGGCCGGACACCTTGCACTGACTGTCGATGCTGGTGCGTTCGTCCTTGGTCAGCGCGCCGACCTGCAGGATACCGTCGACGAAGAGCCGCAGGCCCTGTTCCGTCGGCAGGCGGCCGGCCGATGTATGCGGCGCGTAGAGCAGCCCGAACTCTTCCAGGTCCGACATGACATTGCGGATCGTCGCCGGCGAGAGCGACAGGCCCAGCCGGCGCGACAGGGTGCGCGACCCCACCGGCTCGCCGGTCTCGACATAAGCCTCGACCACGTGCCGCAGGATCTCACGCGACCGTTCGTTCAGTTCGGTTATCATGATGCCGGGAATGTAGTGAGCGCCCGTGTTAGCGTCAATGTGTGGTGTAGGGGTGGACGAGTGTTCTTGTGGCCGTTAGTGTCCGCGCGCCCAAGAATATCCATTCCCCGGAGAATTTATATGCGTCCATCGAACCGCGCGGCCGACGAAATGCGCAAGGTTGTCCTCGAGCCCGGCTTCTCCAAACATGCCGAGGGATCGTGCCTCGCGCGGTTCGGCGATACCCATGTGCTCTGCACCGCCAGCGTTCTCGAACGCGTGCCGCCCTTCCTGCGCAATTCGGGCCGGGGATGGGTCACGGCGGAGTACGGCATGCTGCCGCGCTCTACCGGGTCGCGCACCGACCGCGAAGCGGCGCGGGGCAAGCAATCCGGCCGCACTCAGGAAATACAGCGGCTGATCGGGCGAAGCTTACGCGCCGTTACCCGCCTGGATGCCCTCGGCGAACGACAAATCACCATAGATTGCGACGTGCTGCAGGCCGATGGCGGCACCCGCACGGCGGCGATCACCGGCGCCTGGGTTGCGCTGCACCAGGCGTTCGAACATCTGAAAACCATCGGCGCGATCAAGGAAATCCCGCTACGCGACCAGGTGGCGGCGGTATCCTGCGGCCTGTGGCGGGGCGAGGCCATTCTCGACCTTGATTACGCCGAGGATTCGACCGCCGAGGCGGATTCCAACTTCGTCTTCACGGCATCCGGCGGCATCGTGGAGGTACAGGGCACGGCCGAGGCCGAACCCTTCAGCCAGGAACAGTTCGACCAGTTGATGGTGCTGGCCCGCAAGGGCATCGACGAACTGGCCATTGCCCAGCGGGCGGCGCTGGGGATTTAGGCGGGCAGGCGCGTGACCGTTTCCGACAGCCGGTTTTCGATGGCATCCCAGATCCGGCCCTCGATCAAAACGTTGTCGTAACGATTGATCTCCTGGATGCCGGTGGGCGAGGTCACGTTGATCTCGGTCATCCAGTCGCCGATCACGTCGATGCCGACGAATATCAGGCCTTTTTCCACCAGCGTAGGGCCGATCGCCTCGCAGATTTCGCGCTCGCGGCTGGTCAGGGTCGAGCGTTCCGGCTTGCCGCCCGCATGCATGTTGGCGCGCGCCTCGCCGGGCGGGGGAATGCGGTTGATCGCGCCGGCGGGCTCGCCGTTCACCAGGATAATGCGCTTGTCGCCCGCGCGTACCGCCGGCAGGTACTTCTGTACGATCAGCGGCTCGCGATAAAGCTCGGTGAAGAACTCCAGAAGCGCGTTTAGGTTTTCGTCTTCCGGCGGCACATGGAACACGCCGGCGCCGCCATTGCCGAACAGCGGCTTGACGATGATGTCCTTGTGGGCGCGGCGGAACTCAAACACCTCCTCGCGGCTGCTGGTGATAAGGGTCGGCGGCATCAATTCGCGAAAATGGGTCACGAACAGCTTTTCGGGGGCGTTGCGCACCGATACCGGGTCGTTCACCACCAGAGTCGCCGGGTGGACATGCTCCAGCAGGTGGGTGGCCGTGATATAGGCCATATCGAAGGGCGGGTCCTGGCGCATCAACACGACATCCATGGTCGCCAGGTCGAGCCTTTCGGCCGCGCCGAGGGTGCAATGGTTGCCCTTCTCGCGACGCACCTGAAGCGGTTGTGCGCGCGCGTAAAGGCGGCCGTCCTCGAAAGTCAGCGCATGCGGCAGATAGTAATAAAGCGCATGGCCGCGGCGCTGCGCCTCCATCGCCAGCACGAAACTGCTGTCCGCGTCGATATCGATCGATTCGAT
>DAOVHN010000032.1 GCA_030671915.1 Pseudomonadota bacterium | reverse complement strand
CGCCGCCACCGAAACGGCTGTCAGCGCCTCCATCTCGACGCCGGTGCGGCCCTTCAGTTTGCAGGTGGCGGTGATATCGACGGCGTTGCGGGCCTCGTCGACCGAAAGATCGACCTTGACCGAGGTCAGCGCCAGCGGATGGCAGAGCGGGATCAGGTCGGGCGTGCGCTTGGCGCCCATTATGCCGGCGAGGCGCGCCACCGACAGCACGTCGCCCTTGCTAACGCCGCCCTCGATTATCCTGGCAACCGTTTCCGGCTCCATGAGGACGCTGCCGGCCGCCGTGGCCGTGCGCTCGGTGATGTCCTTGTCGGATACATCGACCATCAGGGCCTTGCCCTCCGCGTCGAAATGAGTGAATTCAGACAATATCGGGATCCTTCCTGTCTCGGTCAGGCGGGTACGGGATCGGCCAGCAGCGCCGCCGTGGCCGCCGCCACATCCTGCTGGCGCATCAGCGATTCGCCGATCAGGAAGCAGCGCGCGCCGGTCCGCGCCATGCGGGCGAGGTCTTCCGGGCTGTGCAGGCCGCTCTCGCAGACCATCATGCGATCCGTCGGCACCATGGGGGCCAGGGCCTCCGTAGTGGCGATGTCGACCGTCAGCGTCTTGAGATTGCGGTTGTTGACGCCGATCAGGCGGGATTTCAGCTTCAGCGCCCGTTCCATCTCGACCGCATCATGCACCTCGACCAGCACATCCATGCCCAATTCGCCGGCCAGCGCCTCAAGCTCGGCCGCCTGAACATCCTCCAGCGCCGCCATGATCAAGAGGATGCAGTCGGCGCCCAGGGCGCGGGCCTCGTAGACCTGGTAGGGGTCGAGCATGAAGTCCTTGCGCAGCACCGGCAGGCCCACCGCCGCGCGGGCCGCAACCAGATAATCGTCATGCCCCTGGAAATAGGGCTCGTCGGTCAGTACCGACAGGCAGCTCGCGCCACCCTTTTCGTAGGCGCGGGCCAGGGCAGGGGGGTCGAAATCGGCGCGGATCAGCCCCTTGCTGGGAGAGGCCTTCTTGATTTCGGCGATCAGCCCGTAGCGCCCGGCCGCCACCGAATCCGCCAGCAGGTTGGCAAAACCGCGCGGCGCGGGGGCTTGCGCGGTGCGCGCCTCGATCTCGGCTTGCGGACATGCCTGTTTTGCCGCGGCGATATGGCCGCGCTTGTCGGCACAGATTTTCGTCAGGACGTCGCTCATGCTCACTCCGGCTTGATACCGGTGATCGCAACCAGTTTGGCCAGCGCCGCCTTCGCCTTGCCGGAATCGATGGCTTTGGTGGCGATCCCCGCGCCCTCGCGCAGGTCGGCGGTCTTGCCGGCTACGACCAGGGCAGCAGCCG
This sequence comes from Pseudomonadota bacterium, assembly GCA_030671915.1. Taxonomy (GTDB): domain Bacteria; phylum Pseudomonadota; class Alphaproteobacteria; order UBA8366; family JADFVY01; genus JADFVY01. The sequence continues at coordinate 9,331 of DAOVHN010000032.1, read as the reverse complement.
CGTTATAGACCACGATATCGCGATAGGCGCCGGCATCGCCATTCAGCACGCCGCGCAGGGCGGCCGCGTTCTCCTCCGGCGTGCCACCCTTCAGGTCTTCGGGCCTGGCTTCGGGCAGTCCGGCATCGTTGGGCGAGACCTCGAAGGCGGAGACGGCGCCCTCGTTATACTCGACCACATAGCTGGGGCCGGTGGTGGTCAGTTCGTCCAGCCCGTCGCAACCATGCACGACCCAGGCGCGCTCGGCGCCCAGATTGCCGAGCACACGCGCCATCGGCTCGATCCAGTGGCGCGAGAAGCAGCCGACCAGAAGGCGTTTGACCGAGGCCGGGTTGGAGAGGGGGCCGAGGATGTTAAAAATAGTCCTGGTGCCTAGTTCGACGCGTGTCGGTCCTACATTCCGCATCGCCCCGTGGTGCCGTGGCGCCATCAGGAAGCCGATATTGGCCTCGCGGATCGCCTGCTCTACGCGATCGAATTCGGCTTCCACATCGATCCCCAGCGCGCCCAGCACATCGGCCGCGCCGGACTTCGAGGAAAAGGCACGGTTGCCATGCTTGGCCACCGGCACGCCGCAGCCGGCCACGACGATCGCGGTGGCGGTGGAAATATTGTAGGTGCCGGAGGCGTCGCCGCCAGTGCCGACCACGTCCATCGCGCCCTCGGGCGCCGTCACATGGATCGCCTTGGCGCGCATGGCCCTGGCCGCGCCGGTAATCTCCTCCACCGTCTCGCCCCGGACCCTCAGCGCCATCAGGAAACCGCCCATCTGCGAGGGCGTGGCGTCGCCGGACATCATGATGTCGAAGGCGCGTTCCGCTTCCTGCTCGCTCAACGCGTTGCCGTCGGCCACCTTGGCCAGCAACTGCCTGAAATCCTGAATATCCCCGGTCATGCGATACCTCAATGTCCCGTTGTCGCCGCCTGATATAGCAGGCGGTGGCGTGCATGGGCCACAAATCTTTGCGGCGATTGCGATTGGCGCGACCCCGCCAATCGGGCAATATCCGTTTGCGATCCGGATTCAAGGAAATCAGCTTATGGCCTACGCGGAATTGAAGCAGCATCTGGACGCTGGCGGGATCGTCATCCTCGACGGCGGCACCGGCACTGAGCTGCAGAAAAGGGGCGCCGACATGGACCCGGCCGCCTGGTGCGGGCCGGCGACGCTGGCGAACAAAAAGCTGTTGATCGATATCCACGGCGACTATATCCGCGCCGGCGCCGACGTTATAACCGCCAATACTTACGCCTCGTCGCGCCTGATGCTGTCTCCGGCCGGTTACGGCGACAGGGTGGAGGAGATCAACCGGCGCGCGGTCGAAGCAGCGCTCGCCGCGCGCGAGGCCGCGCCGACGGGGCGAAATGTGCTGGTGGCGGGGTCGCTTTCGCATATGGTTCCGGTGGCCGGGGGCACGGACAAGGTCGATCCGGCCCTGGTTCCATCCGACGGCGAGGTGCTGGACGCGTTTGGCGAGCTTGCCGGGATATTAAAGGCCTCTGGTGTCGACCTCATTATTCTCGAAATGATGTATCATCCGGGCCGCACGCGGGCGGCCGTGGAAGCGGCGGGGGCTGCCAGCCTGCCGGTCTGGTTCGGCCTCAGTGCGCGCCGCGCCGAGGACGGGCGGATTCTTTCATACGATCATTTGCAAGACATGCCCGTGGACGACATAGCGCGCTTGATTACGGCCAGCGGCGTTGACGTCGCGGGCTGCATGCATACCGGCCCCGATATAACGGGCGAGGCGTTGGAAGCCGTGCGGCGGCATTTTGCCGGGCCGTTGATGGCCTATCCGGACGGCGGTTATTTCGAAATGCCGGACTGGCAGTTCATCGATGTCATCGCGCCGGCCCGGCTGGAGGAATTCTACAGGGAATGGATCGCCGCCGGCGTCCAGGTCATCGGCGGCTGCTGCGGCCTGGGCGTCGAACATATCGAAGCCGCCGCCCGCGTTCGAGACGCCATGAGTTGAGCAACGCCGTTAAGCGGGAACTGCCTCGTAACCGGCGATCTTGAGGAAATTGGCCAGCAAATCGTGGCCATGTTCGGTAGCGATGCTTTCGGGGTGGAACTGGACGCCGTGGATCGGCAGTTCCTTGTGTTGCAGCCCCATGATCAGGCCCTCGTCGCATTCCGCGGTAATTTCGAGGCAGTCGGGCAGGCTCTCACGCTCGACCACCAGCGAATGGTAGCGGGTGGCCGTGACCGGGTTGGGCAGGCCTTCGAAAAGGCCGGTGCCGTTATGGGTGATCTGGCTGACCTTGCCATGCATCGGCAGGGGCGCGCGAACCACCTTGCCGCCGAAAACCTGGCCGATCGCCTGATGGCCCAGGCAGACACCCAGCAGCGGCAGCTTGCCAGCCGCCTTTTTCACCAGCTCGAGGCAGATGCCGGCCTGGTCGGGATCGCAGGGGCCGGGGGACAGCACGATGCCCTTGACGTTCATCCGCAGGGCCTCGTCGGCGGTCAGGGAGTCGTTGCGGCACACCGTGACCTCGGCGCCCAACTCGCCCAGGAAATGGACGAGGTTGTAGGTGAAGCTGTCGTAATTATCGATAAGAAGAAGCATCTCGGTCCCCGGTTCACGCCACGCGCGGCCCGCGCTTTATAACAGCCTTTAAGAGGGGACGGAAGGAAGGCGATAATGGACAAATCGAAAGTTTCCAGTATTTGGAAAGTTTACCGTTGACCTTCCAGTCTCTGGAACCCTTATCTAGTGCGTCATGATGTTTCAACCAACAGGCATATGGGAGAGCTTACCATGACCGATACAGCCGAGAACAAGGTGACATTGAAGGTGGAAGGGATGACTTGCAGCCACTGCGTGGGCCGCGTGCAGAAGGCGCTGGACGCTGCTCCGGGGGTGATCGAAGCGAAGGTCGATCTGGACTCCGGCACGGCCCAGATCCGTTTCGGCGTGGGCACGGAAGCTGCCAGTCTGGCGGAAGTCGTCACTGAAGCCGGCTATCCGGCGCAGGCGGCCTGACCGGCCCATACGAGAAAGGAACGCGCCATGACGGCGGCGGAGATTGCGCATAACACGGAAGAGGGTGCGACCGGCCATGCCAGGCTGAAAGTCGGCGGCATGACCTGCAGCGCCTGTGTCGGTCATGTCGAGAAGGCCCTCAAGAAGGTGCCCGGCGTCACCGGGGCGACGGTCAATCTGGGCACCGAGCAGGCGGACGTGGATTTCGGCGAAAGCGTGAAAGTCGCCGACCTGGCCCGCGCGATCGAGGATGCCGGCTATGACGTGGTCGCAGACGAGGTGACCCTGTCGGTGACGGGGATGACCTGCTCGGCCTGTGTCGGGCATGTGGAGCGGGCGCTCAAGAAAGTGCCTGGCGTGCTGGAGGCCAGTGTCAATCTGGCGACCGAATCGGCGAGGGTTTCGTCGACCGGCGTGTCCGCCGCCGACCTGGTAAAGGTAATCGAGGATGCGGGTTACGGCGCCTCCGTGGCCGATGAAGGCGCGCCCGACGATGAGCGCGCGGCCGCCGCCGACCGGCGGGAAATGCTGGTTGTGCTGGCAGCGGCGTTGTTGTCGTTGCCGCTGGTTCTGCCGATGTTCGGGCATATCGTGGGCGTGGATTTCGCGTTGCCGGGCCTGTGGCAGTTGGGCATCGCGGCGATCGTGCAATTCGCGATCGGCTGGAATTTCTATATCGGCGCCTGGAAGGCCCTGAAATCCTTGACCGGGACGATGGATCTGCTGGTGGCGCTGGGCACAAGTGCTGCCTTCGGGCTCAGCCTGTATAACCTCTTCACGGTCGCCTCGAGCGCGGAGATGCATCTCTACTTCGAGGCGTCGGCCGCCATTATCACGCTGGTCAAGCTCGGCAAATGGCTTGAGGCGCGGGCCCGGCGTGGCACCTCGGCGGCGATCCGCCAACTCATGCAGTTGCGGCCCGACCAGGCGCATGTGGAGCGCGATGGCGAGGTGGTGACCATACCCGCGACGTCGGTGCTGACGGGCGAGGTCGTCGTGGTCCGGCCGGGCGACCGGATCCCCGTCGATGGCGCGATCCTGTCGGGCGACAGCGCGGTGGACGAATCGCTGTTGACCGGGGAAAGCATCCCCGTGGTCAAGGAGCCCGGGGACCGGGTGACCGGCGGCAGCGTAAACGGCGACGGACTGCTGCGTATCGAGACTACGACGGTGGGCAAGGAATCGACCCTGGAGCGCATCATCGCGCTGGTGGAAGGCGCGCAGGCGGCCAAACCGCCGGTACAGCGCCTCGTGGACAAGGTGACCAATGTGTTCGTGCCGACGGTGGTGGGGATCGCCATCGTTACCGCGCTGGCCTGGTGGCTGTCCGGCGGAACCATGGAGCAAAGCATTATCGCCGCCGTGTCGGTGCTGGTGATCGCCTGCCCCTGCGCGCTGGGCCTGGCGACCCCGACCGCAATCATGGCGGGGACCGGGGCCGCGGCACGCGCCGGCATTCTGATCAAGGACGTAGAAGCGCTGGAGCGCGCCGGCGCGGTCGATACCGTCATCTTCGACAAGACCGGTACGCTGACCCTGGGTCATCCGGAAGTCACCGATATCGTGCCCGCCGGGGATATGGACGAGGAAGGGCTGTTGCGCCTGGTGGCGGCGGCGCAACAGGGTAGCGAACATCCGCTCGCCAAGGCGGTGCTGGTGGATGCCGGGGCGCGGGGCCTGAAACTCGATCCGGTGGAAAGCTTCAGCCGGGTCGGCGGTCGCGGCCTGACCGCGCGCGTCGGCGGCCAGGGGCTGTGGGTCGGCAATCGCGGCCTGATGGATGAAGCCGGCGCCGACATGGCCGCGCTGGAAGATCGCGTCGCGGCCCTTGAGGAGGACGGCAAGACCGTGATGTGGGCCGCCGGTGAGGAAAAGCAGTTGCTGGGCGCCATCGCCGTGGCCGACCAGTTGCGGCCGGAGGCGGTGGAAGCGTTGAAGATCCTTCATGCCCGCGGTGTCGCCGTGATGATGCTGACCGGCGACAATCAACGCACGGCGGCGGCCATCGCGCGGCGGCTGGGCCTGGACGATTTCCGCGCCGAAGTGCTGCCGGAAGGCAAGGCGGCCGAAGTCGAACGCCTGCGGGCCGAGGGCAAGGTGATCGCCATGGTCGGCGACGGTGTCAACGACGCGCCGGCGCTGGCGGCGGCCGATATCGGGCTCGCCATGGGCTCGGGCACGGATATTGCCATGGAAACGGCGGGCGTCACCCTGATGCGCTCCGACCCGCGGCTCGCCGCCGACGCCATCGATGTCAGCCGCGCCACGGGCCGCAAGATCTATCAAAACCTGTTCTGGGCCTTCATCTACAACGTCGTCGGCATCCCGCTGGCGGCGCTGGGGTATCTCAGCCCCATCGTGGCGGGCGCGGCCATGGCTTTCAGCAGCGTCAGCGTGGTCAGCAATGCGCTGATGCTGCGGTCGTGGAAGGCCAAAGCCTCGGAACATTTAAACAATACAGACGATTAAAGAGAGTTACGGAGTATCGAAATGAATATTGGGCTAGCGGCAAAACATTCCAACGTCAACGCCAAGACCATCCGCTATTACGAGAGCATCGGCCTTATCCCCGACGCCAGCCGGACCGGGAACGGCTATCGCACATACAGCGACAAGGATGTGGAGACCCTGCGCTTCATCCACCATTCGCGCAATCTCGGCTTCAGCGTGAAGGATGTAGGCACGTTGCTGGACCTTTGGCGGAACCAGAAACGCGCCAGCGCCGACGTGAAGGCGCTCGCCCTGTCGCATATCAAGGAAGTGGACCGCAAGATCGAGGAATTGCGAAAAGTCCGCGATACGCTCACCCATCTGACCCAGCGCTGCCACGGCGACGACCGCCCGGACTGCCCGATCCTGAAGGGATTGGCCGGCGAGACCGTGGATGCCTGATTGATGCCCGGAAATATTCATGAAATTTCAATAATTTCGAAACGATTGGATGGTTAGGCTTTTCTCTGTAGGCTGTAAACTGCCGGGTAACAGAGGAAAGCATGCGTCGAAGCAACGCTTCCAGAGCTATCGTGAACAGGCGGCTTGTCCGCTGGCGCCGGAGAGCGATCCCGGCGCCGCGGTTGGCTGCGCGGATGCTGTTTGCACGCCTCACGCTGAACCTTCGGACCGGGACCGGCAGGCTGCACGCGGCGATCTCGCCCTTGCGCGGAGAACTGACCGAAAAGGCCGATAAATTTCATTCAGGGCTGCGGCGGGCTATTGCAGCAGCGTATGCGCGGACCCGGGGTGCATACGCAGCATTCACGGAACGTTGCCTGACCGCCTTTTCCGTTTTCCGGCGCGACCTGTCGGCGATTCGGTGCTACCTGCTGGCCCGGCTCGCCAGGATATGGGCGGCGGCAAACAGTGAGGTGGAACTCCCGCGTATCAGTCTGGCGCCATTCTTCCGGGTTGCCAGCGTCCTGTTCGCCGTCACGGCGATCGGCATCGCCGGGTTCACCGCGTGGCAGATGATCCCCGTCAGACAGAAGGCGGACAAGTTGATGCAAGTCGCCGCCAGCGACCATCATCCGCCCCTGCGCGATTCGCTCCAGAGCCTGCCGTCGCAGAAAATCGCAACAGAGTCTGCAGACGCCGAATCGCAATTCGTGGCTCTGGCTACCAGGGCGGAAGACGAGATCGCCGGTCCGGCCGTCGAGGAAATAGCGTTGGCGCCGGATATCGACGCTCAGGGCTGGTATGGTTCCATGGCCGCCCTCCAGCCGGAGGAAGACCAGGTCGCCGCGCTTTCCCTGCCGCCACGCGCCCGCACGCGCCCGGATATCCCGCAGCCGCCCGTAATATCCGGTATCCCCATCCGGCCCGAACCACCTGCGGGAACCGCCCCGGCACAGCCCGCGTGGCTCGCCAATGCGGTGGAGCTACGGCGCCACGGCGAGGGACCGATGATCGCCATCGTCATCGACGATGCAGGGGTGGTGCAGCCTCGCACCAGACACGCCAGCGAGCTTCCGGCACCGATTACGATCGCCTTCATACCCTATAGCAACAACCTGGAAAATCAGACCCGCTACGCCCGATCGCGCGGGCATGAGTTGTTGCTGCATATCCCGATGGAGCCGGGTGTCGCCGGTGCGGACCCGGGACACAACGCATTACTTACCTCGCTGAGCCAGGACGAGATCATGCGCCGGTTCCGCTGGGCGCTGGACCGGTTCGACGGCTATGTCGGGGTGAACAACCATATGGGCAGCAAGTTCATGGCCCGCAGCGATCTCGTCCGGCCGGTGCTTGAGGAAACCAACGCGCGCGGCCTCTTGTTTTTGGATTCGCGAACCGACCACAGAACGGTGGGCACAGGGTTGGCGAGGGATATGGGAATGCCGCATGCCACCCGGAATGTCTTCCTCGACAACGACCTGGACGCGGCGAAAATCAGGGCGCAACTGGCGGAACTGGAGCGGGTGGCGCGCCGGCGGGGTCAAGCGATCGCCATCGGCCATCCCCATGACGTGACGGTTGATGTACTAGCCGAATGGATTCCAGAAGCCCGCCGCAAGGGTTTCGTGCTGGTGCCGGTCAGCGCCATCGTGAAAAAGGAATACGGCCCGCGTCTAGCTTCGGCCGCCGCTGGCGGCGAATCGGACGGCCTCTTCGGCGGCGCGCAATAGGGCACGGGCCTTGTTACAGCTTTCCTGGAATTCGCCCTCGGGGCTGCTGTCATAGACGATTCCGCCGCCGGCCTGGACATACATCTTGCCGTCCTTGACCACCGCGGTCCTCAACGCAATGCAGGTGTCCATATCGCCATTGGCGCCGAAATAGCCGATGCAGCCGGCATAGATGCCGCGCCGGTCCGGTTCCAGTTCGTCGATGATTTCCATCGCCCGCACCTTGGGCGCGCCCGATACGGTGCCCGCCGGAAAGCCCGCGGCCAGCGCCTGCAGCGCGTCGTATTCCGGTGAAATTTCACCCTCCACGTTGGAGACGATCTGCATGACGTGGGAGTAATATTCCACGGTCATCTGTTCGGTAACCTCGACCGTGCCGATTTTCGCGACGCGCCCCACATCGTTGCGGCCAAGGTCCAGCAGCATCAGATGCTCGGCGAGTTCCTTGGGATCCGACAGCAGGTCTTCCGCCAGCGCTTTGTCCTCGGCCGCGTCCTTGCCGCGCGGGCGGGTTCCCGCGATCGGGCGGATGGTCACCTTGCCGTCGCGCAGCCGCACCAGTATTTCCGGGCTGGAGCCGACGATGCTGAAGCCGCCGAAATCCAGATGGAACAGGAAGGGAGAGGGGTTCAACCGGCGCAGCGACCGGTAGAGCGCGAAGGGCGGCAGGGTGAAGGGCACCTCGAAACGCTGAGACAGCACCGCCTGGAAGATATCGCCGGCCAGGATGTATTCCTTGGCCTTCTCGATCATGGTGTGGAACTCGTCCTTCGTCATGTTGGATTGTGGCGCCGGCAGTTCCGCCGATACCGAAGTGGTTTCGCGGCGATAGGGCAGGGAGCGTTCGAAATCCGCTACGATATCCGCCAGCCGTTCCTGGGCATGGCGGTATGCGGTCGCCGCATCGACGCCGGTCTCGGGCCGCACTGGCGTTATTACCGTTACCAGATCCTCGATCGTGTCGAATACCGCGATGACGGTCGGGCGCATGAACAGCCCGTCGGGGACCTCAATGAATTTCGGGTTTTCGTCCGGCAGCTTTTCCATCAGCCGGACCATGTCGTAGCTCATATAGCCGACAAGGCCGGCCGACATGGGCGGCATGCCTTCCGGCAGGTCGATCGCGGATTCATCCAGGATGGCGCGTAGCGAATCCAGGGCGCCGCCCACGCATGGTTCGAAAGCTTCCGTATCGTATCGCGCCTTGCGGTTTACCTCCGCCTTGTCGCCGTGACAGCGCCAGATCAGGTCGGGCTTCAAACCGATGAAGGAATAACGACCGCGGATCGACCCGCCCTCGACCGATTCCAGCAGGAAGCTGTTTGGCCGCCCGTCCGCCAGCTTCAGCATGGCCGAAACCGGCGTTTCCAGGTCGGCGATCAGCGAGGTATGGACGACCTGCGGCTTGTCCGCGTCGTAAAGGCGGGCAAAATCCTCGAAATCGGGTACTATCTGCATCGGCCTATTGCGGCAACGGCGTGCGTGCAACGGCCGCCTGGTCGATGTCGACTTCGAATTCCTGGCGAAGTGCGTCATCGAACTGGCGAAGGATGTCCCCGGTTATCTGGTAGCCGATCTGTGCAGCCATATCCCCGGTGTCCGACGGGCCGGCAGGCTGAATGGACTTCAGTTCGGCGACGACGAAACCATCGCCGGTTTCCGCCATGGAGGCCTGACCGGGTTGCAGCTGGAACATGTCACCGACCAGGACCGGGG
>DAOVHN010000681.1 GCA_030671915.1 Pseudomonadota bacterium | reverse complement strand
GTTGGTCATGAGCACTGTCAACACACCCGATGCGAACACCGAATTCGTCGATTTCTGGAACGAGGTTCTCGTCCCCAAATTCGTCAAGTACAAGCACGTCCTGGTGGACGGGCTGACCCACCACAGCGCCGCCATCTTCCCGTCACTCGATATCCGCGCGGGCGACAGGGCGCTGGATGTCGGCTGCGGTTTCGGCGACACGGCGATCCAGATCGCCGAACGTGTCGGGTCCACCGGCTCGGTCCTCGGCATCGATTGTTGCGAAGCGTTCCTGGAATACGGCCGGCGCGACGCGGCGGCAGCCGGCCTGGACAACGTCTCGTTCGCCGAGGCGGACGTGCAATTCCACCCCTTCGAGCCGGAATACGATTTCTGCTTCTCGCGCTTCGGCACGATGTTCTTCGAGAATCCGGTGGCGGCGCTCAGGAACATGCGGCGGTCGCTGAAGCCCGGCGGACGGCTCACCTTCATCGTCTGGCGCACGATCGACGACAACCCATGGCTCGGCTTGCCCAAGCAGGTGGTGCTGAAATTCCTGCCGCCGCCCGGCGAGGACGCGGCGACCTGCGGGCCCGGCCCGTTCTCCATGGCAAGCGAGCCGATGGTGACGAAGCAGCTTGAGATCGCCGGTTACGAGGATATCGCATTCAAGCGCGTTGACGCGCCGCTGCTGGTTGGACGCACGCCCGAGGACGCGGTGGGCTTCCAGCTTGCCCTCGGCCCGGCCGGCGAGGTCTATCGCGAGGCCGGCGAGGAGGCCGAGCGGAAGCACGACGAGATCGCGGCGGCGCTGAGGGCCGAACTCGCCCGCTGCGAGACGCCGGAAGGCATTGTCATGGAGTCGAGCTCCTGGGTAATCAGCGCTCGTAATACCGGGTAGTCGGTTCGTCGCCGGCCCGCACCGTATCCGGGGCCGCTACAGGATCTGGCTCAGGAACTCCCTGGTCCGCGGATCCTTGGCGTCGGTGAAGAAGGTCGCGGGTGGGCCGTGTTCGACGATGATGCCGCGGTCGGTGAAGTAGATATGGTCGGCGATTTCGCGGGCAAAGCCCATTTCGTGGGTGACCAGCATGCAGGTCATGCCCTCGGCCGCCAGGTCCTTGATGGTGACCAGCACCTCCTTGACCGTTTCCGGGTCCAGCGCGGCGGTGATCTCGTCGAACAGCATGATGTCCGGGTTCATGGCCAATGAGCGGGCGATCGCCACACGCTGCTGCTGGCCGCCCGACAGCTCGCCCGGATAGCTGCTCTCCTTGCCCTCCAGCCGGACCTTCTTGATCAGCGCGTAGGCGCGTTCCTCGACCTCGGCCTTGTTCTGCTTCAGCACATGGACCGGCGCCATCATCACGTTCTCCAGCGCCGTCTTGTGCGGGAACAGGTTGTATTGCTGGAACACCATGCCGACCTTCTTGCGCAGTTCCAGCTTGTCGAGGTGGGGGGCATGCACCTCCTGGCCCTCGACCGTGATGGAGCCCGAATTGATCGGGATCAGCGCGTTGATGCAGCGCAGCAGCGTAGACTTGCCGGACCCCGATGGCCCGATGACGCAAACCACCTCGCCCTTCATCACATCGAACGAGACGTCCGTCAGCACTTCCAGATCGCCGAACGCCTTGCGCACCTTGCTAATGGAGACGATGGGCTGGTCGGGGGTCCATGCGGGGGTCTGTACCGCGGTTTCGGTCATGGCCGGCACCTCAAAGTTTCACGGCGAATTTGCGCTCAAGCCGGACGGTCAGGCGCGCGATTGGGTAGCAGTAGGCGAAAAAGATCAGCATGATGAAGCTGTAGAAGGGCACCAGCAGTTCCGGGTGATTGTCCTCCGCCTCGATGGCCTGGCGCGC
>DAOVHN010000524.1 GCA_030671915.1 Pseudomonadota bacterium | reverse complement strand
GGCGAAGCCCTTTCCGGCCTCGCCGGCGCGGGCCGCCTCGATGGTGGCGTTGAGTGCCAGCAGGTTGGTCTGGCCGGCGATATCGTTAATCAGAGTCACCACCTCGCCAATGCGCTGTGCGGCCTCCGCCAGCCCCTGGACCGTCTCGTTGGTCTTGCGGGCCTCTTCGACCGCGTTGCCGGCAATCTGGGCCGATTGCGTAACCTGACGCCCGATCTCGCCGATCGAGGCGCCCAGCTCATCCGACGCGGTGGCGACCGTCTGGACGTTGCTGGAGGCCTGCTCGGCGGCGGACGCCACCGCCTGCGACTGCGCGCTGGTCTCGTCGGCGGTGGAGGTCAGGGACTGCGCCGTCGCCTCCAGTTCCGTCGAGGCCGCGCTCAGGGTCTTGATGACCACGTCCGCGTCGTTGCTGAATTCCGTCACGGTCTTTTCCATGAGTTCGGCCTGGCGCGCCCGCTTCTCCTGCTGGCCCACCTCCTCAGCCGCCAACCGCTTGGCGTCGCGGATACGCTCCTCGAACAGGCGCAGGGCGCCGCCGACCAGCCCGAATTCGTCGCCCCGCTTTTCGTTGAGTTTCAGATCCAGGCTTGCTGCATCCGCCTTGTCCTTGGCTGTGGCGAAATTGCTGAGCAGGTCGATATCGTCTTGCAGGTATCCGAGTCCGCTGCTGACACGGCGGTAAAGCATGAGTCCGCCGAAGGCGGCCGCAACCAGCCCGACGATACCCACCAACGACACCCGGAACAGCATGTTCTTGTTGTTATTGACAATTGTCCCCGCGATTTCGCGTTGGCGCGAGATATTTTCCGCCACTTCCGCCTCTACGATGGCGACCAGTTCATCCGTCGTCTCGCCGATCTTCGCGGCGGTGGCGTCGAAGGCCGACATCATCCTGTTGCCTTCCGCCGGCCCGTAATCGATATAGGCCCGGGCCATGCGGCGGCCGGCTTCGTAATAGGGCTCGAAGGCGGCCTCCTCGCGATCCAGCACCGCCATCACCGAAATATGGCTAGCCTTATTGCTGCCCGCCTCATCTCCCGCGCTCGTGAGCAACTGGCGCGCGTGGGCGATATCCTCGCGGAACTTCACGGCGTATTCCTCCGCGACATCGAGTCCGTCGTTCAGCCCGTCCAGGCCGCGGGTTGCCGAGATGTCCGTGATCCACTGCTGTACCTGGATGACGTCGACCTTGATTTCCTTGATGGTCAGCAGCAGCGGCAATTCGGTGTTGCCGATCACGCCGAGTTCCCGCTCGGCCTGCCCAAGATCGGTGCCCTGGGATTGAACCTCCAGGAAGACCATAACGCCGGCCAACCCGAACAGGGCGAGGATTACAACAATTGTTCCAGTCAGTCTGGCTCTGATGGTTCCGAAATTCATGGCGCATTCCTTTTCGTGTATTAGCCCCGCTGTCTTCCCGACAGCACCGACCCGCTAATTTTATAACCCTCAGATTATCTATTATCCTCAATAGTAATATGGTTTTATAAAAATAGTGTTAATGATAACTACTAGTTTGAGATGTACAATGGCACTGCCGTCGTCGCACCCTTGCAATTCGCGCCCCGCGCGTTGGAGGGAGAGTGTCATTTCGCCGAATTTTGAGAAGGAACGCGCTTCCAGCGCACCGTCTGGCGTTATGTAAACGCCACGGGCGCCGTCCCGACCAGCCGCTATTGTTTCAGAAATGCCTCAAGCAGCTTTCGCGCCGCGGCGGCCGGCGTGATCCGACCGGCGGCGACCTCGGCTTCCAGTTCCGGCAGGCGCCTGGCGACGCCCCGGTTAGCCTTCAGCTTCGACATCAGCCCTTCACGGATTTCGCTCCACATCCATTCGCGGGCCTGGGTGGCGCGGCGCGCGGCGACGGCGCCCGCCGGCTCCATGGTCGCGCGGAAGGTTTCGACCCACTGCCAGGCCTCGCCGATGCCCTTGCCGGTCAATGCCGAGCAGGTGGCGACCGGCACCGGCCAGTCCGGCGTGCCCGCGCCCAGCAGATGCAGCGCCCCGCGGTATTCCGCGGCCGCGCGCTGCGCCGCATCCGCCAGGTCGCCGTCGTCCTTGTTGACCAGCACCATATCCGCCATCTCGACGATGCCGCGCTTCAGCCCCTGCAACTCGTCGCCGCCGCCGGGCAGCAACAGCAGCAGGAACATATCCGTCATGTCGGCCACCGCGGTCTCCGATTGGCCGACGCCGACGGTCTCGACGAAAATCACGTCGAAGCCGGCGGCCTCGCACAGCAGCATGGCCTCGCGCGTGCGCCGGGCGACGCCGCCCAGCGTCCCGCCCGCCGGCGAGGCGCGGATAAAGGCGGAATCGCTCCGGGCCAACTCCTCCATTCGGGTCTTGTCGCCCAGGATCGAGCCGCCGCTCTTGCGCGAGGTCGGATCGACCGCCAGCACCGCCACGCGATGCCCCCGGTCGATCACATGGGCGCCAAAGGCCTCGATAAAAGTGGACTTTCCGACGCCGGGCACGCCGGTAATGCCGATGCGGATCGAATCGCCGGCATGGGGCAGCAGCAGGTCCAGCAATTCGCCGGCCTGCGCGCGATGATCGGGCCTGGTGGATTCCACCAGCGTAATGCCACGCGCCAGCGCCCGCCGGTCG
>DAOVHN010000758.1 GCA_030671915.1 Pseudomonadota bacterium | reverse complement strand
CGAGCGGCAGGATCTCGAACCCGGTGACCCTTCGGGATGCGGAATCCCAGGTCGGCCGCACGCCCATCAGCGCCAGCGCCTGGGCGATATCGTCACCGCCGGTGCGCATGTTCGAGGTGCCCCAGGCCGACAGCGCCATGGCCTTCGGCCAGTTCCCGTGATCCTGCGCGTGGCGTTCGACCAGCATCTGCGCCGACTTCCAGCCCAGCAGCCAGGCCGTGGGCGTCGGCACGGTGCGGGTATCGACCGAATAGAAATTGCGCCCGGTCGGCAGCACGTCGGGGCGGCCGCGGGTTGGCGCGCCGGACGGGCCGGGTTCGACGAAACGCCCGTCGAGTCCGATCAACAGGCCGGTGATCTCGGCCTTGCCGCAAGCGGCGACGGATGGGTGCAACTCCGCCTTCATCCAATCCAGCACGGCGGCGCTTGCCGGGCCCGGCGGCGGTGTTTCCCCGGCCACCAGGCGGCGCGCAAACAGCTCGATCCGCTCCACCGTATCGCCCTGCGTGCGCCAGTTTTCAGCGATTTCAAGGGCCGCCGGTCGCGGCCCGGTCCAGGCATCGCCCATGGCGCAGTCGAGGGGATCGAAAGCATTTAATTCAAAGTCGCGTGCAATTGCACGGATGAGCGATTCGTCCCGGCCTTCGCCCTTATTGCGCGGGACGCGGGCCAGTGCCACCAGCAAGTCCGTGAGAAGGTCGCCCTCGGGCGATTCGCCGAAGATATGCAGCCCGTCGCGGATCTGCATTTCCTTCAGCTCACAAAGGTAATTGTCCAGCGCGGCCAGGGTTTCGGCCTCCGAGGCCCTCGCCGCGACGCCGGCATCCTTGTCGAGCCCGATCGATTGCGCCAGTTCGACGATCTGCTTGCCGAGCAGTTTCAGGCGGCGCGGATCGACGCCGGCGGCCTCGTAATATTCGTCGACGAGTTGTTCCAGGTCCCGCAAGGGCCCATAGCTCTCGGCGCGGGTCAGCGGCGGCGTCAGATGGTCGATGATGACGGCGGCAGTGCGGCGCTTGGCCTGGGTGCCCTCGCCGGGATCGTTGACGATGAAGGGATAGAGGTTGGGCAGCGGGCCGAGCGCGGCCTCGGGGAAACATTCGCCCGACAACGCCAGCGCCTTGCCGGGCAGCCATTCCAGATTGCCGTGCTTGCCCATATGGACGACCGCATCGGCGCGATATTCGTGGCGCAGCCAGGCATGGAAAGCCAGGTAGTTATGCGGCGGAACCAGCGCCGGATCATGGTACGACGCCACCGGGTCGATATTGTAGCCGCGTGCCGGCTGCAGGCAGACGGCGGTATTGCCGCAGCGGAAGGCCGGCACGGCGAAGGCGCCGCAGTCGGTCTCGCCGGCCAGGTAGAACGGGTCGGCCTCCGGCGCGCCCCAGCGATCGGTCACCGCCTCGCGCACGGCCCGGGGCAGCGCGGAAAAGAATAGCTGATATTCGTTGAAGGGCAGGGTTTCGCGGACCTCGCGGCCTTGCACGGCGGCGTTGGTCGGCCCGGCCGCCAGTCGCGCCACCAGCGCGCCGCCGCCGGCCGGAATGTCCTCGACGCGGTAACCGG
>DAOVHN010000425.1 GCA_030671915.1 Pseudomonadota bacterium | reverse complement strand
GGGTATCGTTGAACACCAGCACGTCGCCCGGTTCCAGCAGGCTGGGCAGGTCGCGTATATTCATGTCGCGAAGCCGTTCATCGACCACCAGCAGCCGCGCGGCATCGCGCGGGCTGACGGGGCGCTCGGCGATGAGCCGGGTCGGCAATTCGAAATCGAAATCGGCGGTCTTCATGGCCGCGCTGCTATACATGACAGCGGCGGGCAGGGAAAGGGCTTGTGGCCTTGACTCTCCGCCGTACCTGGGGCAAGTACCGCGCGCCTTAATACATTGGAGTTCATCATGACCCGGAGCACCGCGCCCGCGCGGCATTCAAACTGGTTTCTGCTTGTTGCGGCGCTGTTCGTGACCAGCCTGATCGTATCCAACATCATCGCGGTGAAGCTGATCGACGTGGCGGGGATGATCCTGCCGGCGGCAATCGTCATCTTCCCCATCAGCTATATCCTGGGCGACGTGCTGACCGAGGTCTATGGCTTTGCCCGCGCCCGGCAGGTGATCTGGCTGGGCTTCCTGTGCAATTTTTTCGCGGTGATCGCGATTTCCGTCGGGGGGCTGTTGCCGGCGGCCGGGTTCTGGGGCGGTCAGGAGGCTTACGACTTGATCCTGGGCGCCGTGCCGCGCATCCTGGCGGCCTCGTTTCTCGCCTATCTGGTGGGCGAGTTTGTCAACGCCTATGTGCTGGCGCGCCTGAAGGTCGCGATGGAAGGGCGGCATCTGTGGGTGCGCACCATCGGCTCTACCCTGGCCGGCCAGTTGCTCGACAGCGCCATCTTCATCACCATCGCGTTTGCCGGCATCATGCCCGTGGAGGTCCTGCTGGGCGCCATCGTCACCCAGTGGCTGGTGAAGTCCGCCTACGAGGCGCTGGCGACGCCGTTGACCTATGCCGTGGTCGGCTTCCTGAAGCGCGCCGACGATGTGGACGTCTACGACCGCGACATCCATTTCCGGCCCTTCACCGTTTCGGAGTAACCGGCGCCCGGCTGGGATTCGCTATTCCGGCCGGTTGCCCTATACTGGGCCGCGTACGGCAACTGTCAATTCGGAGGTTCACATGAAGTTCTTCATCGCACCGGCTTGGCTGCGGGCCTTCCTTCTGGGTGCCAGCGCTGTGCTATGGCTCGGCATCTGGCATACGGGTTTCTCCGTCGCCAGCTGGATTATATACCTGCCGGCCGCGATGTTCTTGTTTGCCGCCGCAACGGGCATCTGCCCCGGCGCTATCATGACCCGCAAGATTCTGCCGCCCAAGGAAGACTAGGGTCGCCCTACTTCACGATGCAGTGCTTGGTGTAATCGCCAGCGTCGTTGAACGACCAGTCGCCCTTCGGCTTATTGTCCATCATGTCGCACCATGCCTTGGTGCCCACTTCCGGCTCGCAGGCCGCCAGCAGTAATGTTGCGGCAATCAACAGGGCAATGCGTGTCATGGCGGCGGAGCTCCGAATCGTTATAGGATATGCGGCGACGTTAGGCGAAGCCGCGCCCGGCCGCAATCCGTCTGATTCAAATCACTAGCTAAGGGGCATCAAGGGTGGGACAGAGCGACGGCAAAGGGATCGGCCTGGAGATCGAGGGCGGGCGGATTCATTTTCGCATCGGCGGCATGAAGGCGCCGCGCAGCATGCCTTATGCCGACTGCACCGGCGTTTCCCTCCGCATGGCCCCCACGGTTACCGGGCTGGGCATGAACCTGCGCTATCGCGTGGATCTGCTGGGCCGCGACGGCGAGGCCGCCATTCTTATCGGCGAGTCCGGCAATCTCATCGAGGCTCGGGACACCTGGCGGCGGGCCGCCGGCAAGCTGGAACTGCCCGCGGTCGAGACGGCGCCCGACGGGGTCATGGGGAAAGACGGCGCCGGCCCGCCGCCGGCAAATATTTCCCCCACCGGCGAAGGCGGCCATGTCAGGGTGGCCATCCGGCGCGGCAAGTTGGAATATATCTTCGTTTCCGCGCTCGCGGTGGGGCTGGGCCTGATCCTGCTACTGGGCGAACGATCCGCCGACAACGCCTTCTTCATGGCCCTGGCCGCCGGCCTGCTGGGCTACGCCGTGATCGGCGGGCTGTCCACACGCTTCATCGACATCGCCGACAGCAAGCTGACGGCGGGCACGAAAACCCCGCTCGGCGACTTCGCGAAGGCGGAAATGCCGCTGGACCGGATTGAAACGGTGCTGTGGGGCAAGGCCGAAAACCGCCGAGGCAATTACCGCTCCGCCGTCGTCATGGCTACCGCCCGCGAGGTTAAAAGTTTCGAGCGCCTCACAGAGGACCAGGCGACGTGGCTGACGCGGTTTGTGCGGGAGGCGATGCGCAACGCCGGGTGAATTTTTCCTTCCCGGCACGGGGGCCATGGCGTCCGGCAATCCGGCGTGCTAGAGGGGGATGATTGCTATCCGGTGGACAGAGAGCCCCCCCATGCAGGAACCGAAAACAGGCGAGACGGCCGTCCGGGCCGCGACGAATGTGGACGCGGTGGCGCGCACGCGCAGCCTGGCCGCGGTGCTGGCCAGCATCCTGGCGGTCGGGGTGACCTTCGGTATCGCCACGCCGCTGCTGTCGCTGCTGATCGAGCGGACTGGCCACGGCG
Organism: Pseudomonadota bacterium; assembly: GCA_030671915.1. Classification (GTDB taxonomy): domain Bacteria; phylum Pseudomonadota; class Alphaproteobacteria; order UBA8366; family JADFVY01; genus JADFVY01. Next base: position 634 of record DAOVHN010000425.1, on the reverse strand, counting down.
CCATCATGGCCGGCGCGAACACGGCGGTCGGCACGGTGGCCGTCGTAATGGTGGCGCCGGTCGTACCGCGGCTGGTGCGCGCGCTGGGCGTGCTGGGGGCGATGTATGCGGGGATCTCGGTGAGCACCGTGGCGATCCTGCTGTTCCCGATGACGGATAATATATGGCTCTGGTTCGTCTTCCGCTTCTTCCTGGGCGCGGGCATGGCGGTGCTTTGGGTGGTCGGCGAAACCTGGCTGAACGCCACGGTCTCGCCCGGCAATCGCGGTCTGGTCTCGGGCATCTATTCGACCCTGTTGGGCGTCGGTTTCGCGGCCGGGCCGCTGGTCATCGCCAGCGTCGGGGTGGAGGGGCACCTGCCCTTCACCGTCGGGGCGGTGCTGCTGCTGGTTTCCGCGCTGCCGCTGGTGCTGGCCCGGCGCCTGGCGCCGCGCGGGGTCGGCGAGGAGGAAGGCGGCCTGCTGCGGACGCTGTCCATGGCGCCGCTGATCATGTCGGCGGTCTTCGTCTGCGGTTTCATCGACATGGCGATCCTGTCGCTGCTGCCGCTCTACGGCCTGCGCGCCGGGCTGGACGAGGGCGGCGCGCTGATCCTGCTGACGGTGCTGATTTCCGGCACCACGGTGATGCAGCT